>CAMOZD010000222.1 GCA_946630645.1 uncultured Lachnospiraceae bacterium | reverse complement strand
GCGGATATCCTTGGCCATGGCCAGGAACATCTTTCTCAGATTCTCCGCCTGGACGTCCATCTTGTCATGGGCATAGGAAAGCTGTCCCAGCTTTGTCACGCCTTCGACGAGCTGGGCTACCTCCTCGTTAAACTCCCTTGTGATGTCCTCCTCCGTATAGCGGGTGTCTTCCACCACATCGTGAAGGATGCCGGCCACAATGGTCTCCTTGTCCAGCTCCAGCTCCGCCAGTATGATGGCCACGCAAAGCGGATGGATAATATAAGGCTCTCCTGACTTCCTCTTCTGCTGCTTGTGAGCACTGGCTGCCAGCTTGTAGGCCTTTTCAATCATACTGGTATCTGTCGATGGATGGTAATCATGAATGGTCTGGATCAGTTTATCATACAGAATCTGGGGATCCGTGAAATCCTCCGGATGACTGATGTCTCTTTGGGTTCTTATTACATTCTGTTGAGAAGTATACATGCCAATCACCACTTTTCCAGAATAATCTCTCTGTCTGCTCTTCCCTGTCATATAAGGTTTTCTTCTTGTGTCTTCCTAAATTTTTCTGGTCTTTTATGATATCCTTCTAATCCTGCCGGATTCCCTGCAGCTCTCTCAGGGAGAAAAGGACTCCGGTCATGATCCTGAATAGATATTATAACCCATTTTAGATCATATAAATAAAAAATATTGTACACCAAAACAGGCCGCTTTGCAAGAAATGGATATCAAGCCTTCGCCTGGTATCCATTTCAATTATTAATCTTTCAGTAACATAGTACTTCTATCATCTACCGCCCTGGGCGGTCTGGGAAAAATTAATAGTATTTACTTTTCTGGGACTCACAGTAAGCACAGCGGTAGATCCTGTTTTCCCGGTCTGTCAGCTTGAAAATGTGGTCCAGGGTATCCTCCACGGAGGTGATGCATCTGGGGTTCCTGCAGCGGACGATATTGACGATCTTTTCCGGGAGGGCAAGATGCTTCTTCTCTACGATCTTGCTGTCCTTGATGTAACAGACTGTAATATCGGGATCTATATAGCCTAACACATCCAGATTCAGATCCATGGTGTCCGCAATCTTTATGATATCCTTCTTACCCATCTTGTTGCTGGTCACATTTTTTATGATGGCAACACTGCAATCCAGGTCATCGAGGCCCAGGTAATGATAGATCTGCATGCTCTTCCCTGCCTTGATATGGTCAAGGACGATTCCGTTTTTAATACTGTCAATTTTCATCTGCGCTCACCCCCAGTAAATACATGATCAAGGCCATACGAATATATTTTCCATAAAGGGCCTGTTTGAAATAGCATGCCCTCGGGTCATCATCCACCTTGATGGATATCTCATTCACTCTTGGCAGTGGATGCATGATACAAAGATCCTTCTTGGCGGAAGCCAGCTTTCTTTCGTCGAGAATAAAGCTGTCTTTCAGTCTGATATAGTCAGCCTCATTGAAGAAACGTTCCTTCTGGACACGGGTCATGTAGAGGATGTCAAGTTCGGGCATGACCTCTTCCATGGTCTTTACCTCCCGGTAGGAGATATTCTTTTTCTCAAATACATCTTTTATAATGTATTCCGGCAGGCGGAGCTCCTCTGGGGATATCATGATGAAATGGATATCCTCATAGCGGCTCAGGGCCTTAATGAGGGAATGGACTGTCCTGCCAAACTTGAGGTCGCCACACATACCAATGGTAAAACCATTCAGCCTTCCCTTTTCCTGGTGGATGGTCATCAGGTCCGTCAGGGTCTGGGTCGGATGGTTGTGACCGCCGTCACCGGCGTTGATGAGGGGCACATCCAGCTTTCTTGATGCCGCGAAGGGGGCGCCTTCCTTTGGATGTCTCATGGCTATGATATCCGCGTAGCCGGACACTACCCGGACCGTATCTGAAACGCTTTCGCCCTTGGTGGCAGATGAAGAATCTGCCGACGAAAAGCCTAAGATACTTCCTCCCAGTTCCAGCATGGCTGCCTCAAAACTCAGTCTGGTTCTTGTGCTAGGTTCAAAAAACAATGTTGCCAGCTTTTTATGTCTGCATACTTCCTGGTACTTTTCTTTGTTGAGAATAATATCATCCGCTACGGTAAGCAGATAATCGATCTCCTGAACTGACAGATCCATAGGATCAATTAAATGTTTCATTGAATCCTCCTCTTAATCATATTTGGTATATCCATTCTAATGCGATATGTCAAGGCCTGACAGCATCCGGTCACCCGGCCGGTCCGGCACTATGCCCGTTCAGCGAAATGTTTCCCTTTTCCCCGACAGCCGTAAACCCGGCTCTGTGGAAGGAATCATTCCCACATCCTCTCCGCAGCAGGCAATTATCCCTGCACTGCGTATGCTTTTTCAAACAGGTAAAGGGGATGGTAGGACATCTTGGACTTTCTAAGGCCCTCGTCCCCTACATCATCCTCCCGGTTTACATATTTACAATCTCCTGCCTCATGGAGCAGAAACTGCTGGCAGATCATGGGATAGGCTCCCGGAATGTCTGCATAGGCCTTCTCCACATGGACCACAAAGGTGTCAGAATTGATCTTCTCCCCAACAGAAAAGGCAATCACCCTTTCATCCGCCCTCAGCAGGCCTGCCTTCTGGCCCAGAAAATCTCTCTGCTTCAGGTAATGTTCCGAGACAAGGACCTCTGTATTCTTTTCCAGATTATCTTTTGGCACATAAAGTTCTTTCCACTCCTTGAGCATCTTGAGACACTCCGCCAGATTCTCCTGGGTCACAGGCTCGTAGGCCCAGTCCGGGTAAAGCTTCTTAAACTTATTAATATGATTCTTTTTTCCATGGTATTTTCTGCCGCTCATCTTTTGGAGTTTCTCACAGTCATAGATATAATCGGCGATGTTCCTGTCGTAATTGACCTTGAAAACCCCTGTTAAATGCTGATTGAGAACCTCCTCGTGCTCCCGGTAAACATTATTGAGAATCAGCTTTCTCTTATGCTTTTCTGCGTAGGCCAGCAGTTTCTCAATAACCGGAACCGGGTTCCCGCTTCCAATGGGATAACAGAAGGAAGTAAGCACATCACGGCTTCTCATCACCAGCATGTCATCCAGAATCGCGTATTCCAGATTGTAAAAATGTCTCCAAAGATACAGCGTGGCAAAGCACATGTCACAGCTGCGTGAATCGATCTGGCTCAGATATTTTTCGAATACCTCTTTATCTCTGGCCCTGATCGGTTGGAATTCCATAAATATACCTCTTTTCAATATAGAGTAACAAAAAGTATCCTCTTTCATTTATCTTAATGGTAACTTACCAAAATAATTGATGAATATCAACTGAAATATTTTTTTTGGGA
>CAMOZD010000221.1 GCA_946630645.1 uncultured Lachnospiraceae bacterium | reverse complement strand
TGAGCAGGCGGAGCAGGGCCGGGGGTACGTCTCCGTAGCGGTCGGTCAGTTCCTCGGTCATGTCCTCATAGTCTTCCTGGCTGTGAACCAGGGCTACCCTCTTGTACCAGGCCAGCTTCTCTGTCTCATCGGTAATGTATTCATCGGGGATGTAAGCGTCCAGCTGCAGGTCCATGGTGGTCTCGAAGGAATCCTCTTTCCTGGTCACGCCCTTCATGGCCAGGACGGCTTCGTTGAGCATCTTGCAGTAGAGTTCATAGCCCACCGCCTCCATGTGGCCGGATTGCTCGGCGCCCAGCAGGTTGCCGGCGCCCCGGATCTCCAGGTCCCGCATGGCGATCTTGAAGCCGCTGCCCAGGTCGGTGAATTCCCGGATGGCCTTAAGGCGTTTTTCCGCCTGTTCCTTTAAAATGCTGTCCCGTTTGTACATGAGGAAGGCGTAGGCCGTCCGGCTGGATCTGCCCACCCGGCCTCTCAGCTGGTAGAGCTGGGAAAGGCCGTAACGCTGGGAGTCCTCAATGATGATGGTATTGACATTGGGGATGTCCAGGCCGGTCTCAATGATGGTGGTGGACACCAGGACGTCGATCTCCCTGTTGAGGAATTCTTTCATGATCTGCTCTAATTGCCGCTCTCCCATGCGGCCGTGGGCATACTCTACCACTGCGTCAGGCAGCAGGTCCTGGATGCGGGCTGCCACATCCGGGATGGTGTTGACCCGGTTATAGACATAGTAGACCTGGCCGCCCCTGGCCAGCTCTCTGGAGATAGCCTCCCGGACCAGCTCCTCATTGTATTCCATGACGTAGGTCTGGATGGACCGGCGGTCCACCGGGGGGACCTCCAGGACACTCATATCCCGGATTCCTGCCAGACTCATGTGGAGGGTCCGGGGGATGGGGGTGGCGGACAGGGCCAGCACATCCACATCCTTCTTCATTTGCTTGATTTTCTCTTTTTGTCTGACACCGAAGCGCTGCTCCTCATCAATGATCAGCAGGCCCAGCTTTTTGTATTTTACAGATTTGGACAGGACCTTGTGGGTGCCTATGACGATGTCTACGCTGCCGTCGGCCAGCCCTTTTTTGATTCTTTTCTCCTCGGCGGCGTTGCAGAAACGGGAGAGCATGGCAATCTCCACCGGGTAGTTCTCCATCCTCTCCTTGAAGGAGTTATAGTGCTGCTGGGCCAGGATGGTTGTGGGGACCAGGTAGACCACCTGCAGGCTCTCCTGGACTGCCTTGAAGGCCGCCCTGATGGCCACCTCTGTCTTGCCGTAGCCCACGTCCCCGCAGATCAGCCGGTCCATGATCCTGCTGCTTTCCATGTCTCTTTTGGTATCAGCTATGGCAGTCAGCTGGTCCTCCGTCTCCTCATAGGGAAACATTTCCTCGAACTCCGTCTGCCAGACCGTGTCCGGCCCGTAGACATAGCCGGTCCTGGACTGGCGCTGGGCATAGAGGTCCACCAGGTCCTTAGCCGCGATCTGGATCTGGGACCGGACCTTGGTCTTGGTTCTCTCCCACTCATTGCCCCCCAGCTTATTGAGCTTGGGAACCTTGCCGCTGACGCCGGTATATTTCTGGATTTTCTCCAGCTGGGAAGCCGGAATAAAGAGATTACTGGAATCCCTGTATTCGATGTTGATATAGTCACGGAGTACACCGTTATTTTCTATTTTTTCCATGCCCTGGTAGACACCAAGGCCATAGTTTTCATGGACTACGTAATCGCCCAGGGCGATGTCGGACAGGGACTGGATCTTCTCCCCGGAGTAGGCTGACCCGGCCTTGGGCCGTCGTTTGCGCCGTTTTTCCTTGAAAATGTCTTTCTCTGATATGACCATGAGTTTCAGGTCAGGGTACTCAAAGCCGGCGGCCAGCCGGCCCTGGGCCACGGTGACCAGACCCGGCACCAGGTCTTTGTCCAGGTCGGCGGTATAGACGGCGTCCATGTCGTTGTAGCGGATATCCTCCGCCAGTCTCCTGGCCCTGGTGGCCGATGGGGAAAGAAGAAGAATCCTGTAATCCTTCTTTTTCATTTTCTTCAGGTCCTGGATCAGCTGGTCAAAGCTGTTATTATAGGAAATGATCGACCGGACCCGTATTTCCAGACTGGTCCTGGGAGCGAAATAGCTGCTGCCCTGGATGAGGCCGCTGAGGAGGACCAGCTTTTGCTCCTTCAGCCGGTCAAGGATCTCCTGGCAGCCAAAAATCAGGTCTGCCTGGCCCGGCAGGATATAGCCGCCCTCGATCCGGTTGGCCATGCTGGAGACAAAGGCCTCCTCGTAGGCATTTCCCATCTCCAGAATCCTCTGGGGCTCATCGAGGATAAAGAGAGTCCCGTCAGGCAGGTAATCAATCAGGTCGGCGGCCTGGTCATAGAAATAGGACAGGAGGCCCTCACTGCCTGTGGCTCTTCCCAGGTTGGTAAGCTCATCCTCCGCCCGCCTGGTCATCTGGCGGATCCGCTCCCTTTCCTTCCTCTTTTTTGCTTTCTTAAAATAGTCCGACTGTTTTTCACATTCTTCCTTCATGGCCTGGATTCCCTGACTGATCCTGTCCTTCTTCAGCAGGATCTCTGAAGCCGGGTAGATCCGGACCTGGCTCAGGTTCTGGATACTTCTCTGGGTCTCCGGGTTAAAGGACCGGATGGAATCCACTTCGTCCCCCCACAATTCTATACGGACCGGATGGTCCTCGGTCAGGGGGAAGAGGTCAACAATATCCCCGCGGATACTGAATTCCCCGGGTACCTCTACCATACTGTTATATTCATAGCCCATCTCTGTCAGCTTGCTTCTCAAAGCCACCGTATCGACGACGGAGGCATGGTCAACCAGCAGACACTGGCCTTCAAACTCTCCAAAGGGAACCATTTTTTCCAGGAGGGCATCCAGGCAGGCCACCAGGGTCAGCCTTTCCCCGTCCAATAATCTTTTCAGAATGCCGATCCTCTGCCGGGCGATCTCATTGCCGTGGACATCGGCACTGTAAAAGAGAACGTCCCTGGAGGGATAGAGCATGGTTTCCTCTGAAAAAAAGTTCAGGTCTTCATAGATTTTTTTTGCCTTTTCCTCACTGTAGGTAACCACCAGCCTGCAGGGAGCAGTATTTTCCAGGGCAGAAATCAGCTGGGCCTCCTGGGAGACCACGCAGCCGGTCACCTCCACCGGTGTCCGCCCGGTCTGCAGGGCATCCAGCAGCCGGCGGAAGGGCTCCCAGTCTCTCAGGGGCCCTGTCAAAGCTTTCATGGAATCACCTCCCCGGCAGGACTACTGCCATCCTGGGTCTGGCCGGGATTTCCCTCTGCATCTGTAATCTGGCCGGGTCCTGCTTCC
>CAMOZD010000220.1 GCA_946630645.1 uncultured Lachnospiraceae bacterium | reverse complement strand
CGGTGGCAATATCGACCCGGTCATCGGCCGCCGGGAAGAAATATCCCGCCTGATCCAGGTTCTGAGCAGACGGACCAAGAACAGTCCCTGTCTGGTGGGTGAGCCGGGCGTGGGCAAGACAGCCATCGTAGAAGGCCTGGCCCAGTGGATTGTCCGGGAAGAGGTTCCCCAGACCCTCTGGCATAAAAAACTGATGAGGATGGACCTGTCCGGCATGATTGCCGGTTCCAAATACCGGGGAGAGTTTGAGGAAAGAATCAAGGGACTCCTGCAGGAAGTCATATCCCGGGGGGATATTCTGCTTTTTGTTGATGAGATTCACACCCTGATCGGTGCGGGAGGCGCCGAGGGAGCCATGGATGCTTCCAACATTTTAAAGCCCTTCCTGGCCCGGGGAGAGATTCAGCTGATCGGGGCCACAACCCTGGATGAATACAGGAAATATATTGAAAAAGATGCAGCCTTTGAGAGAAGGTTTCAGCCGGTTACCGTGGAGGAGCCGACGGAGGAGGAGTCCATCGCCATATTGAAAGGCCTGAAGCCTGCCTTTGAGGACCATCACCATGTCCGCTACCAGGCAGGGGCCCTGGAGGCGGCGGTCAACCTTTCCAAACGCTATATCAGTGACCGTTTCCTTCCTGACAAGGCCATTGACGTCATGGATGAGGCGGCTGCCCGCAAGAGGGTAGATCTTTACACCATGCCCCAGGAGCTGAAAGACCTGGCTGACCAGTATGAGAAGCTGGGAGCCAGGAAGGAAGAGGCCCTCATCGAAGGAAACCTTCGCCGGGCCCGGCTCAATAATACAAAACAGAAGACCGTGGAAGATAAGCTTACACGGCTGAGAGAGGAATGGGACAGGAACAAGGAAGGTAACCGGTCTGCGGTGACTGCCCAGGATGTGGCAGCGGTGGTGTCTTCCTGGTCCGGCGTCCCGGTAACCAGCCTGACCCAGTCTGAGTCCGGCCGCCTCCTTAAGCTGGAGGCCAATCTGAAAAAGCGGGTGATTGGCCAGGATGAGGCCGTAAATCTGGTGGCCAAGGCCATCAAGAGGGGCCGGGTAGGTCTGAAAGATCCCCACCGGCCTATTGGTTCTTTCCTTTTCTTAGGACCCACCGGCGTAGGTAAGACAGAACTTTCCAAGGCCCTGGCTGAAGCCCTTTTCGGGGATGAGAATTCCATGATCCGTATCGATATGTCCGAGTACATGGAAAAGCACAGCGTGTCCAGACTGATCGGGTCTCCGCCCGGTTATGTGGGTTATGAGGAGGGAGGCCAGCTCAGCGAGCAGGTGAGACGCCACCCCTATTCCGTCCTCCTTTTCGATGAGATAGAAAAGGCCCACAGCGATGTTTTTAATGTCCTGCTCCAGGTCCTTGACGACGGCCGGATCACCGATTCCAGCGGCCGGAAGATTGATTTTAAAAATACAGTGATCATCATGACTTCCAACGCCGGAGCCCAGAGGATCATGGCTCCTAAAAACCTGGGCTTCAGCTCAGGAAAAGACCCGGCCAGGGACTACGAGCGTATGAAGGACCAGGTCATGGAGGAAGTGAAGAAGATCTTCCGCCCGGAGTTTCTCAACCGGATCGACGGAATCCAGGTTTTCCATGTCCTCGACAAGCCGGAACAGAGAATGATTGTAAAGCTTCTCATGGACCAGCTGGCAGAGAGGGTCAAAGTCCAGCCGGGATTTATCCTTGAATATTCTGAGGAAGTAGTGGATTATCTTCTGGACAAGGGTTACAATCCCCAGTTCGGCGCCAGACCTCTTAAGAGGACGATCCAGAATGAGGTAGAGGATTATCTCTCAGACCAGTTCCTGATGGGAAATATTAAAAGCCGGAAAAAAGTAAAACTTGTAATGAAAGATGGCATCTTGTATAATCAAAGCAGGTAGCTTAATAGATAAGTTTGGGAGGAAACAACATGGCTAACGTAAAGGAACTAATTGTGGCTCAGGAGAATGGAACCCTTGATTTTGGCGACTACAGTCTCGATCAGAAGACCAAGCTGTCTGACTTTCCTTTTGAAGGTGACAGGTATAAGGTGAAGACCTTCAGGGAGATTACACGACTGGAGAAGAATGGCGGAGTTGCCTATGAGTCTGTTCCTGGCTCGGCTGTCCATAATTACAGGAGTACAGAGCGTCAGATTACCTTTGAAGTGGAGTCGGTGGATGATCTTCAGATTACTTTAGAGGTGGAACCCCAGAAAGAGTACAAGGTACTGATCGATGATACCAACATAGGACGTATCAAGTCCAACCTGGGTGGAAAGATTAGTTTCGGTGTGGAGCTGGACCCGGGAGAGATTGTAAAGGTGAAGGTTGTCAGACTGTGACCATTTAAGCTGTATAGTATACAGACCCGAAGGAGTAATCTTTCGGGTCTTTTTATCTGGCATAACTTTTTTATCTGGCATAGCATTTTATATTATTAGATTTAGAAAGAAAAGGTATTTTATGGCAAAGGGAAAGACAAAAACGATATTTTTCTGTAAGGAATGCGGCTATGAGACCTCCAAATGGTCCGGCCAGTGTCCGGGCTGCCGCCAGTGGAACAGCCTGGTGGAGGAAAAGGTCTCCACGGCAAAGACTTCCGGGTCCTCCAGGTCTTCCTCCGCCAGGGAAGGCAGGCCCAAGGTGACAGGGCTCTTCTCCGTTTCCATGGAGGCAGAGGACCGGATCAGCTCAGGGATTCCCGAGCTTGACCGGGTAATGGGGGGCGGCATCGTCCAGGGGTCCCTGACCCTGGTGGGAGGAGACCCGGGCATAGGTAAGTCCACCCTCCTTCTGCAAGTCTGCCGCCACCTGGCCAATGAGGGCAGGAAAGTAATCTATGTGTCCGGTGAAGAGTCCTTAAAGCAGATCAAGATGCGGGCCGACCGGCTGGGAGGTTTTATTGGTGAAGTATACCTGCTCAGTGAGACGGATATTTACGCAGCTGCTGACTCAGTCCGGGCCTGGAAGCCGGACATGGTAGTGGTCGATTCGGTCCAGACCATGTACAGTGAGGAAATCTCTTCTGCCGCCGGCAGTGTCAGCCAGGTCAGGGAAGTGACCGGAGTCATGATGCAGCTGGCCAAGCAGGAGGGCATCGCTGTTTTTCTGGTTGGTCATGTGACCAAGGAAGGCGTGGTGGCCGGCCCCAGGACCCTGGAGCACATGGTGGATACTGTCCTTTATTTTGAGGGAGAGCGGAGTGCCGTCTTCCGTGTCTTAAGAGGTGTAAAAAACCGTTTTGGGTCTACCAACGAGATCGGGGTTTTTGAGATGAAGGAGGAGGGCCTGGTGGAGGTGGCCAACCCCTCCCAGATTATGCTGGACGGCAGGCCG
>CAMOZD010000219.1 GCA_946630645.1 uncultured Lachnospiraceae bacterium | reverse complement strand
AAGCAGGGCCTATCTGGGCCAGGGATGCGTCATAAAGGTGAACGGAAGCCAAAAGTATGCTTCCGATTATCGCATGACTGCGATTCTTAAAGGCCTGGCTGAAAAATACGACATACCTGTTCAGGAAATCAACGATAATAATAATATCCTGGGAGGAAGAACCCTGGGACCAATGATCGGTGCCGGCCTGGCTATGACAGGCTGTGACCTGGGCGTACCCATGTTGTCCATGCATTCTGCCAGGGAGACCATGTGCCTTCAGGATTATGAGAGCTTATGCCAGATCATCACGGCTTATTTCGTAGAGCCGGATTAAGACCGTCATGTTATTCTTTGTCTTTTGTACTGATGGAAGGACAGGGAAGTTGATGGCAGAAAGCAGGTGCAGAATATGAAAGTCGAGATATATACTGATGGATCATCCAGGGGGAATCCCGGTCCTGGCGGTTACGGAACCGTTATTCTCTATCGGGCTCCTTCCGGTACGGTTCACCGGAGAGAGTATGCGGAAGGATTCCGCAAAACAACCAACAACCGCATGGAGATTCTGGCTGCTATAGTGGGCCTGGAGCAGCTGGTCCGGCCTTGCCAGGTGGACCTCTATTCAGATTCCCAATATCTGGTCCATGCCTTTAGCCAGCATTGGATTGATGGCTGGATCAAAAAAGACTGGAAGATGAGCACGAAGAAGCCGGTAAAAAACCAGGACCTGTGGAAAAGACTGCTGAAAGCCATGGAGCCTCATCAGGTGGAATTTCATTGGGTCAAGGGTCACGCCGGGCATCCGGAGAATGAACGTTGTGATCAGATGGCTGTAATGGCTGCGGAGGGGGATTCCCTAAAAGAAGACGCCTATTACGAGAGTGAGATCTTACAAAATAAATAACTCTTTGTAAAATAAGGCTTAAGAATAGCAGTCTTTACAAATAATGTGTTATAATATGATAAAATAATGAATATCATCCAGACCCGGATATATGTGCGTCAGCACTGACAGCATAGGCAGTATGAGCGATCCGGGGGCTGGTTCTGAATAATATAAAGCAACACGTAATATAATAGGAGGTGGTTCTTTGGAAATACAACTTTGGAGAGAACTGCTTGATCCATATCAGCTCGCGGTGGATGAGCTGACCGTCAAATTCGAACATCTCATAACCGAACATAAAAAACGGGGGCTGTACTCGCCGATCGAGGCAGTGGATGGTCGGGTAAAGAGCATCGTCAGTATCCTCGATAAGATGCAGAGAAAAGACATCTCCATGAATGATATCGAGGAGAAGATGGAGGATCTTGCCGGTATCCGGATAACCTGCCAGTTTGTGGAGGATATTGACCGGGTAGTGAATCTGATCAAAAACCGCAATGATATGAGTGTCAAGTATGAGAAAGATTATGTCAGTCATATGAAAGACAGCGGCTACCGAAGCTATCATATGATCATAGTCTACCCGGTAAATACTATCAAAGGCGCCAAATTAATCAATGCCGAGATCCAGATCCGTACGATGGCCATGGATTTCTGGGCAACTCTGGAGCATTCTCTTCAATACAAATACAAGGAGAATATCCCGGAGCATATTAAGAAGAAGCTTATGGATGCTTCCAATGCCATCATGGAGTTAGACAGTGAGATGTCCGATGTTAGGGATGAGATCATGGATGCGCAGAATTCTCACAGAATGAAGGAGAATCTTGTCAAAGATATCCTAAGCAACATTCAAAACCTTTATAAAGTCGCGAATCAAAAGGAAGTCACGAAGATTCAGGATGAGTTCTATAAGGTTTATGTGCTTGACGATCTGACCCAGCTCCAGCACTTTGCCAGACAGCTGGATATCATATCGGAAGGATACAGGGCCCAGAGCCTGTCATAAAGCTTACCATTTGCAGCCTTTCTTAATCCTGTGGGGATGACGGGCCTGTAAATAGAGACCTAAAAGGAGAAAAGCGTGTTAGTTTTACCGGAGGAGTTTACAGATAAGATGAAAAATCTCCTGAAGGAGGAATATCAGGATTATCTGGACAGTTTTAATGAGAAATACGGGCAGACACTCCGGGTGAATCGGTTGAAAGCGGAACCGGCGGACTTGATCCGCCGGTTCCTTTTGGCGACAGAAGAGAAGGAGGTCTTTGAACCGGTTCCCTGGTGCCCGGAGGGTTATTATTATAAAGGAGACAGGCAGCTGTCCCTCCATCCCTGGTACCATGCCGGCCTCTACTATCTTCAGGAGCCGAGCGCTATGGGTCCGGCGGCCTTTCTGCCGGTAAAACCCGGCAGCCGGGTTCTGGATCTGTGTGCTGCTCCTGGCGGAAAGAGCACGGCTTTGGCGGCTAAGCTGCAGGGGCAGGGATGGCTTTTGTCCAATGATGTCAGTGCCAGCCGCTGCAAAAGTCTGGTTCGGAATCTGGAACTGGCCGGAGCGGCCAACGTTCTGGTGACCTGTGAGACTCCTGACCGGCTGGCGGACTATTTTCCGGAATACTTTGATGCTATACTTGTAGATGCTCCCTGCTCCGGGGAAGGCATGTTCCGTAGGGACCCGCATATGACGGCCTACTGGAGTCCCGGGGAGGTAGCTCGCTACAGTAATCTTCAGGAAGAGATCCTGGAACAGGCCTGGAGGATGCTGGCTCCTGGCGGCCGTCTTCTCTATTCTACCTGTACCTACTCACCTGAGGAAGATGAGGCTGTTGTCTGGAAGCTGGTCTCGAAACATCCTGATTTGAGGCTGCTGCCCATAGATGGACCGGATGCTTCTGCCGAAGGTGTCGATCAGCCTGTTCCCTCGGGGAATTGGCCATCTGCCGGGCGGCCGGACTGGGTCGGGGAGGAAGAGTCGGTTTTTTCGCTTGATGCAGAGGGAGACCAGGATGTCCGGGAACAAAAACAGAGTCTGCGATATTGCAGAAGATTTTGGAATCATAAGTTGAAGGGGGAGGGGCAGTTTGCGGCCCTGCTCTCCAAAGATGGAAGAAAAGAAAGTCAGGACGCCTCAGTTCATTCCCGGTCCTGGGAGAAGAAGGCAGGCAGGTCGGACTATTTTAACAGCATTTCCCGCAGAAAGAGTAAAAGCAGGCGAGGAGAAGATGGCCGGAACGATGATGCAGAGGCCGGTAGGGAAGCTATGGAGTCTTTCCTGGCTGACTGCGATCTGACCCGTCTTCTCCGTCAAAGCGGAGATTATCTCATGATAGGAAGTCAGGTTTATCTTCCGCCAGCCGGCATGCCGCCTACCGCCGGGCTCAGGATCATCCGGTCAGGCCTTCTGCTGGGAGAGATCAAGAAAAAAAGGTTTGAACCTTCCCAGGCCCTGGCCTTGGCTTTACGGCGGGATGAA
>CAMOZD010000218.1 GCA_946630645.1 uncultured Lachnospiraceae bacterium | reverse complement strand
CAGGCCGGACAGGCCGCACCCAATCCGGCAGGCGGCGTTCCGGGCGGCGTTCCCGGTGGTGCTCCGGCAGGACAGCCGGCTTACCAGGCGGAGGCAGCTTCCCAGGCCGATCCCGATCCGGCACCGGCCGCAAATCCGGCAGATCCGGGACAGCCGGCCAAGGTGGTTCCCAACTTCTGCCCCAACTGCGGAACAAAGACCAACGGGGCTAATTTCTGCGGAAACTGCGGAACCAAACTGGTCTGATGATCAGAATCATAAAAAATATATAAATAAATATTTAAGTAAATAAATATATAAGTAAAGGAAACACAGTGAGTATTTACGACGGTTTAAATAAAGAACAAAAAGAGGCGGTCTTCTGTACGGAAGGCCCCCTTTTAATGCTGGCGGCAGCGGGTTCTGGTAAGACCCGCTCCCTCACTCACCGTATCGCCTATCTGATCGAGGAGATGGGGGTTAATCCCTGGAATATCCTGGCCATCACCTTTACCAACAAGGCGGCCCAGGAGATGCGGGAGAGGGTGGACGACCTGGTGGGCTATGGGTCCCAGGACATATGGATCTCTACCTTTCACGCTACCTGCAGCAGGATTCTCCGCCGCAATATCGATCTGATCGGCTATGATAGGAATTTTACGATTTATGACACCAGTGACCAGAAGACCCTGATGAAGGATGTTCTTAAGGAAATGAACATCAATAACAAGCAGTTCCCGGAGAGGGCTGTGCTTTCGGAGATATCCTCGGCTAAAAACGAGTGTAAGTCCCCGGCGGCCTACAGGGAGGACGCCTATGATTTCCGGACCATGAAGATCGCCGATATCTATGACCGCTACCAGCAGAGGCTCAGGGATAATAACGCCCTTGATTTCGATGACCTGCTGGTGAAGACGGTGGAGCTCTTTGAATCCCATCCGGAGGTTCTGGAGTATTACCAGAACCGCTTCGTCTATATCATGGTGGATGAGTACCAGGACACCAACACGGCCCAGTTCCTTTTTGTCAGTATGCTGGCCAGGAAGTACCGCAACTTGTGCGTGGTCGGCGATGACGACCAGTCTATCTACCGCTTCCGGGGGGCCAACATTTTCAATATCCTGAATTTTGAAAAGGAATACCCTGACGCCAGGGTCATCAGGCTGGAACAGAATTACCGGTCCACAAAGAATATCCTCCAGGCGGCCAACAAGGTGATTGCCAACAATAAGGGTCGCAAGGAGAAAAGACTCTGGACGGAAAATGACCAGGGAGAGATGGTCCATTTCAAAGAATATGATACGGAGTATGATGAAGCCGAGGGTGTGGTTTCCCAGATTAATTTCTTAAGCATGAGGGGAGAGAGATTTGATAATATGGCTATTCTCTACCGGACCAATGCCCAGTCCCGTATCTTTGAAGAGAGACTCAAGCAGAGGAATATCCCCTATGCCATCGTCAAGGGAATCAGCTTCTATGACCGTAAGGAGATCAAGGACCTGATGGCCTATCTGAAGGTGGTCGACAGCGGTGTCGATGACATTTCCGTAAAGAGGATTATCAATGTCCCCAAGAGGGGGATCGGCCAGACTACCGTAAGCCGGATCCAGGACTATGCCATGGAGAGGGAGATCAGCTTTTTGGATGCAGTAATGCAGGCTGAAGATATTCCGGATATCAGCAGGTCCGTGACTAAACTAAAAAAGTTTGCGGCCATGATCAGGGACTTCAGGGATTACCTGGACCAGAATAGCATCAGTGCCCTTTTAAATTATATTATTGACCAGACCGGCTATAGTGAAGAGCTGATCCGGGAGGGAACCGATGAGGCTAAAAGCCGTCTCGATGATATCGACGAGCTGCTCAATGATATCATCAATTATGAAGAAGAGGCAGAGAATCCCACTCTGAGATCCTTCTTGGAGGAAAAGGATATGTATACCCTCAACGCCGGTATTGATAATCTGGAAGACGACGGCAACAAGGTACTGCTCATGACCCTGCATAATGCCAAGGGCCTGGAGTTCGGCAACGTCTTTATCGGAGGCCTGGAAGAAGGGCTCTTCCCCTCCTTTGGAGCTACCCTGTCAGGAGATGAGTCTGAAGTGGAGGAGGAACGGCGGCTCTGTTATGTGGGTATTACCAGGGCCCAAAAAAGACTTTTCCTAAGTGCGGCGAAAAGGCGGATGGTCCGGGGCCAGAACCAGTATAACCGGCACTCCCGCTTTATCGATGAGATACCAGGCCAGTTCCTGAAGCAGGAGATGACTGCTTCTGAGCGGAGGTTTGGCAGCAGGAGATCCGGGGCTTCTTCCAGCCTGGACTATGGAGCAGGAGAGGGCAGAAGTTCCAGTTACTCTTTTGGCGCAGGAGGAAGAAAACCCTATAATCTGGAAGACTACAAAAAAAAGAAAGCCGGGGAAGGCCGGCTGGAATATAAAGTGGGTGACCGGGTCCGCCATATCAAGTTCGGAGAGGGTCAGGTCCTGGAAATCGTCCGGGGAGGAAGGGACTATGAAGTTTCTGTCGAATTTGACAAGGTCGGCAAGAAGAAAATGTTCGCTTCTTTTGCCAAATTAAAGAAAGTCTAGGAGAATGTGGGCAGGAATAAGATTTTCATTTTTTATCATGAAATGTATTGGTAAAGATTACCTTAACGTGGTATAATAATCAAAAACATAAGGAGGATTCCACAGATGAAAAATCTCGAAGAATTAGTAGGTGCAGCTAAGATTTCTGAACTCATTGGCAAGAAAGACAGTCAGGAGTCTAAGAAGGTATTATGGACTCTGGCCATCATCGGTGCAGTAGCAGCGGTAGCAGCCATTGCTGCGGTTGTTTACAAGTTCCTTTCCCCGGACTATCTGGATGATTTCGATGATGACTTTGATGACGATTTTGACGATGATTTTTTTGATGAAGAAGACGACGATGAAGAGCCTGTAGCTGAGGTTGTTGAGAAGGCAGAAGAGCCTGTAGCTGAGGACGCTGAGCCTGAGACAGAAGAGTAATCATCTAATCATCGGATTCTTGTTTTTCCGGAGGGTTTTCCGCCAGGGAAGACCTGACTGACTAAGCCATTCCAGGGAGAAATCATTTTTTGGTTTCTCCCTTTCTAATCAGGGAAAAGGGCAGGGTCTTCCCGGAAACCGGACGGATTGCGGAGGCATTTTCCATTATATTTCTACTGGCTATTTAACTGGAAATTTAGCGATGATGTGTGAGAATATGCCCAAAGGTCTTCCCTAAATTAATTATTGACATTTCATAATCCCTGAGATATAATAGCATTTGTCAGTGTGCAGACCACATTGATGCCGGGGTGTGGCTCAGCTTGGCTAGAGTGCTTGATTTGGGATCAAGAGGTCGCAGG
>CAMOZD010000217.1 GCA_946630645.1 uncultured Lachnospiraceae bacterium | reverse complement strand
TGAGAAGGTTCCGCTGGGTGTGACCTGCGCCATTGAGGTGGCTGCTCCCGGAAGTGTTATTAGTATGTTATCCAATCCTTACGGAATCGCAACCCTCTTCCAGCTCAACTCCGATGAGACCCAGAAGATCGTGCCCATTGCCAGGGCACTGATTGGAAACAGGTCCGGTGTTGTAATCAAGACTCCCAGCGGTGATGTCAAGGCCAGCGTTGTCAAGGCCGGAACCATCAGCATAATGGGTGAGAAAAAGGAAGTTGAGGTAGATGTGGACGAGGGCGCTGCCAAGATTATGGAAGCGGTATCCTCAGTTCCTGACATCGAGGATATCACCGGCGAGAAGGGAACTAATGTAGGCAATATGCTTGACAAGGTCCGCCGGGTTATGTCCGGTCTTACCAATAAGGCTAAGTCAGATATTAAGATCCGTGATATTCTTGCGGTAGATACCTTTAATCCCCAGAGGGTTATCGGCGGAATCGCCGATGAGTTCGCTCTGGAGAATGCAGTAGGAATTGCGGCCATGGTTAAGGCTGACCGTCTGCAGATGCAGATGATTGCCAATGTCCTGACAGAGAAACTGAATGTTCCGGTATATGTGGGCGGTGTTGAGGCCGACATGGCTATCAAGGGAGCTCTTACCACACCTGGAACCAAGGCACCACTGGCTGTTGTCGATATGGGTGCCGGTTCTACAGATGCCTCCATCATCGACTGGGAGGGCAAGGTAAAGCTGATCCATCTGGCCGGTGCCGGAGATATGGTCAGCCTGCTGATCCAGTCTGAACTTGGCCTTGATGATTTCTCTCTGGCAGAGGATATCAAGAAGTATACTCTGGCCAAGGTGGAAAGCCTTTTCCATATCCGTCATGAGGATGGAACGGTTCAGTTCTACAAGGAACCTCTGAAGCCGGAGCTCTTCTCCAAGATTGTTCTGGTTAAGGAGGATGGCCTTCTTGCTCTGGAGAACCAGAGTTCTATCGAGAAGGTAAAATCTGTCCGCCAGGAGGCCAAGAGAAGGGTATTTGTAACGAATTCAATTCGTGCCCTGTCCATGGTCAGCCCTACAGGTAATCCGAGGGATATTCAGTTTGTAGTTATGGTTGGCGGTTCTGCTCTGGATTTCGAAATCCCGAACATGGTTACAGCCGAGCTGGCAGAGTACGATATTGTTGCCGGACGAGGTAACATCCGTGGCTGTGAAGGCCCGAGAAATGCCGTAGCAACCGGTCTGGCTCTGTCCTGTATGCAGCCTCTGGACCAGTAATAAGTCTTTTTCAGGCAGCGAACCTGAAGAAAGGAACCTGCAGGCCAGGGATGACAGGCTGGCCACAGAAAGTTAAGACTCTGAATATTTTAGGGGAACAATGGCATGTTGTTCCCTTTTTTTCTTCTGCATCCTGATAAGTTGACACATAAGAAGGCCTTGTTTATAATAATATAATTAAAGTGTTAACGATACATTAATTTATATGATATAATGTATATAATTTATTAAGGAGTTGTTAGAAGATAGAATGGAAAAAATCAGGATTGTTACAGATTCCGCCAGCGATCTGCCGGTGGAGACCCGGAAAAAATATGATGTAGATGTATTATCCTTTCCTGTTATGATGGGAGACAGGGAGTATGACAGCGAAAAAGACTTTGATAACCAGGGCTTCTACAGATTGATGAAGGAGTACGATGAGATACCTAAAACATCTCAGATTACCAGCTTCCGGTTTATGAAGCTTTATCATCAGTATTTCGAAGAGGGATATACAGACCTGATTCTTATTCTGATCAACAGTAAGGGTTCGGCCACTTACAGTAATTCACTGATGGCGGTAGACCTGCTTTATGATGAGTATCCGGAGTGTCAGGGAAAGATCCGCATCCATAGCTTCGACAGCGGCAGCTACTGCAGCGCCTATGGTTATGTAGCCAGTGAGGCGGGCCGGATGGTCCAGGAAGGAGTTCCGGCAAGTGAGATAGTGGCCTATGTAAAAGGATCAATTCCCAAAAGAAAGATATATTTTGGAATCTATGATTTGAAATATGCCGGAAAGTCAGGAAGAATTCCCAGTGCCGCGGCCTTTGTGGGCGACAAGCTGGGAATCAAGCCCATCATGAAGATCTGGGACCATGAGATCGTTACGGCAGCCAAATGCCGTGGGGAGAAAAAAGTGGTTTCCAGAGTATGCCGGATGGCCCTTGAAGAGATGGAACCGGGAGGCTCCTATCAGATTATCTACGGGGACAACCCGCTGCTGGGAGATGAGATAAGGGATTTGATGACCCAGGCCCTGGGTTACGGTCCCACAGATGATTATCAGATCGGTCTGGTGGTCGCAGCCAATGCAGGACCTACCGTGGTTGGTATTTCCTTTGACGCCAGGGAGTCCTGGGAATAGGTTTAAGTTTTCTGTGATGCCAGGGAGTTCTGGGAATAGGTTTAAGTTTTCTGTGATGCCAGGGAGTCTGGGATATTGATTTGTGTTTGCTATGATGAATGGTAGGGGGGAAAAGAATGAAGCATGCTGATTTTGGGGGGAAACCCAGGGTATCGGTCCTGGGGGATTCCATTAGTACCTTCGAGGGATATACACCCTCAAAGGGGGTCTTTTTTGACCGCTATAACCAGTATGAAACGGGACTGGAAAGTGTTGAAGACACCTGGTGGATGCAGGTGATTCGGGCGCTGGACGGTCAGCTGGGTTTCAATGATTCCCTGGCCGGCAGTACGGTATCCGGTATGCTGTCATCATCCGCCACAGCAGCCGGAAGGATCCGGAATCTGGCTAAAAACGGAATTCCTGATCTGATTCTGGTGGCAACAGGGTGTAATGACTGGGCCTTTAGCGTGAATCCAAAGGAATTTGAAGAATCCTATGGACTCATGCTCCGACGGCTTAAGGAGGCCTATCCGGATGCGGAGATCTGGTGTTCAACATTTCCAGAGGGCAAGCTGGTGGATCCAGAAGAAAGATTCTTCTTTAATATGGATAGAATGATCTCCAAAAGGATATACGGCGACCTGATTAAAGGACTGGCAGACCGCTATGGCCTGCAGGTAGCTGACCTGACATCCCGGGGTGAATATGAGACCATAGATGGCATTCACCCTGATAAAAAGGGAATGGAGACTCTGGCCAGGATGTGGCTGGAGGAAATGGCGTGAAAGGAGTTTTACCAAGACAAAATCAATTACTGTATAAGGCATGGAATATCAGGAGAGGAGTAGTATGAAAAATTTGAAAAGACACATGTTGTTTGTTTTTGCTATTTTACTTATGACGATGCTGCCGGCAGTGCCCGGCCAGGCGAAAAAAAAGGCCAGACTGAATAAGAAAACCGTCTATATCAAGGAGGGCAAGGTTAAAAGGCTCAA
>CAMOZD010000216.1 GCA_946630645.1 uncultured Lachnospiraceae bacterium | reverse complement strand
ATCCTGTGTCTCCCATGAAAACCTTGGCGGGATTGGTATTGAACCAGAGAAATCCCAGAAGGGCTCCAAGCATGGCTCCCAGTACCGGATGGATGCCGGAACCGCCGGCTACAGCCAGCAAAAAGACGGTGATCACTGCTGTGACGCTGGAGGCCAGACCATCGAGACCATCGGTAAAGTTGGCTCCATTGACGGTGCCCAGCATAATAAATATCACTGCCGGCACATAAAACAATCCCAGATCCAGTCTCATGCCTCCCGTAAAGGGAATTCTCAAGCTTGTGTCCAGGTCTGAGAAGCGGAGCAGGTAAATGGAAAAGGCCGTTGCCACAAGCAGCTGTCCTCCCATTTTCTGGACCGGTGTCAGTCCCAGATTCCTTTTTTTGACCACCTTGATATAATCATCAAGGAAGCCAATGAGTCCAAAGCCAAAGGTTACCAGCAAAACAGCCACAATCCTGGGGTAGGAAGGAATAAAGTAAATGCTTCCCACAAGCAGGGCGGCCAGAATCAGAACTCCTCCCATGGTGGGTGTCCCTGATTTTTTCTGGTGGGACCGGGGTCCTTCCTCACGAATATATTGCCCGAATTTCAAACGGTGAAGAAAGCTGAGCATGGCCGGCCCTGTCACCAGGCTGAAAACGAAGGCGATAAGTGCCGGCACAGCAATCGAATAATTCATAGGTTCTCTCCTTTTTCCATCGGTATGGCCGATGAGTCATCAATCATTTTTATCATCAGGTTCTATGTTGTAAGCTGCAATGATTCTTTCCATAACCTCTTTTTCCAAAGTGACGGCCAGGGCTGCGTTAGCCTGGTCCTTAACCTTGGGCTCGTCAATGGTGACATAGATCAGGTAGCGGGGTTCGTCCACAGGGAAAAAGCCCATGAAGGATATATAATAATCCTCCTTGTTCCTGGGAATCTTCTCTGCCGTTCCCGTCTTGCCGCCTATGGAATAACCCTCAATCTGAGCCTTGGTTCCTGTTCCCGTCTCCACTGTATCAAGCAAGTAAGACCGGATTGTCCTGGAGGTTTTCTCAGAAATCGTCTTGCGGACCAGCTCCTTGTCGATATTTTCCACCACGTCTCCCTTGTCATTCTGGATCTGTTTGACGATGTGGGGCTTATAATAATTACCTCCATTGATCAGAGAGGCAAAACCGGAAGCCATCTGGATCATGGTACAGTTAAAATTCTGTCCAAAGGAGTTGGTGGCCAGGGTCGCGTCATTGGAATAGTTGTCCAGATTGTAGACCAGACTGGAAGTCTCTGCCTCGCCGGGAAGATCCACACCAGTCTTTCTTCCAAAGCCAAACTGGTTCTGGTAGGTATAGAAGATATCAGGTCCTTCTTTAAAAGCAATATTCATCATGGCCACGTTACAGGACTGGGACACAGCCTGCTTGAGGGTGATATCCCCGTGAACATGGGAACAGCCGATGCTCCGCCTGCCCACCTGCCTGGAACCGGCACAGTAATAATTTTCATCCCCGCTTAAGATACCACTCTCCAGACCGGCCGCCACGGTGAATGGCTTGTAAGTGGAACCCGGCTCGTTGGTATCACTGATCACCGTATTTCTCCACAGCTCGTAAAAGCCGTCATAGATCGTTTTCTGCCCCTTATATTTATCTGGTATTTCTTCCTCGTCCTCGTCTTCGTCCCCGTCCTCCTGGGCCTTCTTACTTCTCTGGTTCAGATAATCCGTGTACTCCTTCATTTTTGCAATCTCAGTTTCTGAAAAAATGCTTCTTAAAGCATTCTCATCCATGGGAGTATTAAGATTGTAGGGGTTGGAGCTGGCCATGCCCAGAATCTCTCCGTTCTGGGGATTCATAACCAGAATGCTGGTCATCTCACTGCCTACCCTTGAGTCAAAGGCTGCCACCCGGTCCTCCAGAATCTGCTGGATCTGCATGTCGATGGTGGAGACTACGGATTTACCGTTTTCCGCCTCCTTCACGGACTGCTCCAGGACCAGTTCCTGGTTAAAGTAATAATAGGCCCTTCCGTTGGTACCGTTGAGAGTATCATTATAGGCCTGCTCGATCCCCCAGTTTCCCACATTGCCCGCGGAGGTAAAGCCCAGTAATCTGCAGGCCAGGTTGTTGTAGGGATAGACCCTCTTGTAGTTTTCTTCAAAGCTGATGCCCCTGACTTTGGAGGCCCGGTCGATCAGCTCCTTTGTCTTGTCGTCGGCCCCTTCCTTGTCCTTGTTTTTCATGTCAAGAAATTCCTGCAGAGGTTCTACCTGGTCGTAGGTAAGGTTTTTCTTGTAAATGACATAAAAGGATTCGGGGTTGGCTTCAACGACCCGCTTCAGGTCTGCCTTACTGTAGCCCATATACTCAGTGATGGCGTCCAGGGTAACATCTTCGTAAGCCTTGTCCTTCTCCAGGATATTCTTGGGTTCCAGGATCAGAGTGTACATCTTTTCATTGGTCGCCAGCAGGTTCCCGTCCCTGTCATAGATTTTGCCCCGCTCAAAGGGAATCACCGTACTGGAATTCTTCTGGCCGCTGAGCACCATGGTTTTATACTCGTCCCCATAGTTGACATTAATGTATATCAATTTCCCTATCAATACCAAAAAGAGGCAGACGATACCAAAAAATACGATACCCAGTTTGCCCCTCATTTTATTGGTAAGACGAGTGATTCGAATCGTACGTTTCACCATATTACCACCTTATCAGTTTCCTGTTCCAACGCTCTCATACTGCCGGAAATAATCCTTGGTCTCCCCGGTATAGTATATGATTCTGTCCTTATCCGGATATGTCATATTGAGGGTATTTATAGCATAATCTTCAATCTGGGACAGATTGACGTTCTTGTCAATCTCAGACTGCAGGGCCCCCCTGCGGCTTAGAAGCTTCACCTTCTCCTCCTTGAGGGCATAAATCTCCTGCGTCCTCTCCTCCACCACATTTTTCTCATGAAGATAGAGCAGGGCCCCGGCCACAATGAAGGCCAGAGAAGCCACAATAACCATGGTGTATTTCCAGTCGAAGGATTTCATCCTGTCTCTGTTCTTCTCTGCGGCTGCCTCCCTGTTTCTGCGCACCTCAGACATCTTTTTCTTTGTCCCGGCAGGCACTTTCTTTTTTACTTTTTTCTTTTCAGGAACAGGTTTTTTTCTCTCGGGCACGGCCGAGAATCTATCGGGTACATACTTGTACTCGGCAAGGTCCCGGGCAGTGCTCCCGTAGATATAATTATACCTGTCATGTGTATTATTTAAAGCCATGAACGACATAACCTCCACTTTTCATTCCATTCATCGCGCTGCTTCTATTCAAATCTATGATTGTATTTTCACCAGATCCTCTGCCGCCTCAGCCGGTCCTTCCGGCCTGCCGCTCAAAAACACGGAG
>CAMOZD010000215.1 GCA_946630645.1 uncultured Lachnospiraceae bacterium | reverse complement strand
AATGGATCGACCAACTGGATCAGCCTGGGCGGTTTCGCCTTCCAGCCTTCGGAATTTGTGAAGATTTCTTATGTCTTTTTCATAGCGGCCATGCTGGAGAGGGCGGAGAGCTTTAAACAGATTTTATACACGGCTGTTTTCTGTGCCGGCCATGTTATCGTTCTGATACTGGAGAGAGATCTGGGTGGAGCCCTTTTATATTTTGTTGTTTTTGTCTTCATGTGTTATGTATCAACGGGAAGGCTGGTTTATCTTTTTGGCGGTGTGGGAGCCGGGGCAATAGCCGGCCGGCTGGCCTATCAGTTCTTTGGCCATGTCAGGACCCGCTTTACTGCCTGGATTAATCCCTGGCCTTATATCGATGAGCAGGGTTATCAGATCACCCAGTCCCTTTTTGCCATAGGCACGGGAGGATGGTTCGGTCTGGGCCTGGCCCACGGAAGACCGGGGGATATACCGGTGGTGGAAAGTGATTTCATTTTTTCCGCCATCACAGAGGAGTTTGGCGTCTTTTTTGCCATCTGTCTGATCCTCATTTACCTGAGTTTATTCCTGCATTTTATTACCATTGCGACGGATTCTGTAGACCGTTTTTACAAGCTGTTGGCCTATGGTTTTTCCATGACCTTTATCTTTCAGGTCTTTCTTTCCGTCGGAGGAGTGACCAAGTTTATCCCATCCACAGGTGTGACCCTGCCCCTGATCAGTTACGGAGGAAGTTCAGTGGTCAGCACCTTGATCATATTTGCCATTATGCAGGGCATCTTTGTCCTGACCTACAGAATAGATGACCAGGAGGAAGGTGAAGCCTATGTCGCAAGACCAGCAGAAGCTGCAGATCCCGGATATCAACCCAAAAAACCGGCCCGGTGATTATTCAGATGCCGCTTCCGGACCAGAAGCGGAGGTCAGACCCGGTCCGGCGGGGACAAAAAAAGAGAATCTGTTTTCGCCCAGGAAGGGCCGCCGTCTCCGGATCAACCGCTACATTTTTTTCACCTGCCTGTTGACCTTTGTATGTTTTGGCGGCCTGATTGGATATCTGGTGAAGTTTACGGTGGTTGACAGTCCCGGACTGATTGTTAATCCCTATAATAAGAGGAATTCCCAGCTGGACAGCCGGAATATCCGGGGCCAGATCAACAGTGCCGACGGCATGATCCTGGCCTATACCGATGTGGATGAGGATGGAAATGAGGACCGGGTCTACGAGAAGGGAGAGCTCTTTTCCCATGTGCTGGGTTACTGCTCTGATAAGCATGGCAGGTCCGGTCTGGAGGCAGCCTGCAACTTTTCCCTGCTCACTTCCCATCAAAGTATCCTCAGCCAGCTGAAGAATGATCTCAAAGGAAGGAAGAGCAACGGGGATTCCGTGGTGACAACTCTGGATTACAGGCTGCAGTCAGCTGCCTATAATGCCTTAGAAGAGTATCTGGGGGACAGTGGTAAGGGGACCATTGTTGCCATCGAGCCAAAAACCGGCAAGGTGAGGGCTATGGTATCCATGCCTGATTTTGATCCAAATGAAATTGATGACTACTGGGACAGCTTTCATGAGGAAGACAGGGCAGGGGATGCGTCTCCTCTGATGAACAGGGCTCTGTCGGGTCTCTATCCACCCGGCTCCACCTATAAGCTGTTGACGACCCTGGAATACATGGATAAGAACCCGGTGGCCTACAGGAATTTCTCCTATGACTGCCAGGGAGAGACCATAGTCAACAGTGTAAAAATCCATTGTTATAAGGAGAAGGCCCACGGAGAGGAGGATCTGGCAGAAGCTTTTGCCAATTCCTGCAACACGGCCTTTGTCAATCTGGCTGCCAATTTTAACAAAAAGAAATTTGCGGCTCTCAACAAGCGCTTTTTATTTAACAAGGAGATCGATTTTGATCTCCCGGTCAGTAAAAGCCATTTTCATCTTAATGCCGATTCACCGGACAGCGACCTGCCCCAGACGGTCATCGGTCAGGGAGACACTTTGATGACCCCCTTCCATAATGCCCTAATCATGTGTGCCATCGCCAATGGCGGCCGCTTGATGAAGCCCCAGCTGGTGGACCATATCGTCAGTTATGGCGGGGAAGAGGACCAGCGGACAGTCAGCAGCACCAAGGCCAAATCCCTGGGCAGGCTGGTCAGTGGTTCCGATGCTGCCGTTTTACAGGCCTTGCTTCGCAAGGTAGTGACCGATGGAACGGGGACAGCTTTAGACAGCGAGAATTACCAGGTGGCCGGCAAGACCGGCAGCGCTGAGAATTCCAAGGACAAGGCCCACTCCTGGTTTGTAGGCTACTCCGGCGGTGATGACCCGGACCTGGTGGTCTGTGTCCTTATAGAAAATGTGGGAACCGGCAGTGCCTACGCGGCCCCGGCGGCCAGACAGGTCTTTGACTGTTATTATGAAAATGATATGAAGGCCAGCTACAATCCCAATTAGCGGGAGCAGGACAGTGTAAAAAACCATAATCCTGGTCCGCAGGATTCCAGACAGCATGAAAAAAGCCGCAGGCATAAGCCTGCGGCTAAATTCTTTCCATAAATATGGTTGTTCATTAAAGCAATGTGAAACTTTTCCCGTTCCAAAGATTCGCCCTTCTCAGTTCATGGTATTCCTGGTAGGCGTCCTCGAGAATCTGTTTCTCGTTGGGAAAACGTAAGAGATGGTAGGCTTCATGGAACTTATAGTATCCGGAATCTACGAAATATTCTTCCTTCTGAGGCTTGGAGTAATAACTGTCAGCCATCATAAGATACCAGTGCACGTCTTTCTCCACAGTATTGTGAACCGTCTTGAAGCTGTACTGACTTTTCCCGACATATTTCATAATTTTCGCGCTTACTCCGGTCTCTTCTTTTACTTCCCGGAGGGCTGTCTCTTTAAAATCCTCTCCTTCCTCTACAGTTCCTTTCGGAAGAACCCAGCCGTCATATCTTTTTCTGTAATTTTTATATAACAGCAGAATCTTCCCACGATAAATGACCACACCACCGCAACTTGTCGCCTTGATCATATTGTGCTCCTCTCATGCAGACAATCCTGGTGTGCTAAACTTGATAACAGTATAGCAGACATTTTCCGTCATTTCAAGAAGCCTTTCGACCTGGGAAAGGTCTAACACCCATGAGTTAATACTATAAAAGTGTTCAAACCTTTTAGAATCAGGCCTTGGTTTTGGTCGTACCGCCCAGGAAATCCGGCAGGGACTTGCCCTCCTTGCGCCACTTGTAATACTCAGCAGTGGCCGCGAACATAACATCGCCGGAGGAGTTGAGGGCTGTCTCCAGGGAATCCTGGATAACACCGATAATGAAGCCGACGCCGACCACCTGCATGGCGATGTCATTGGAGATACCGAAAAGAGAGCAGGCCATGGGGATCAGCAGCAGGGCTCCGCCGGCCAC
>CAMOZD010000214.1 GCA_946630645.1 uncultured Lachnospiraceae bacterium | reverse complement strand
GATCCTCCAGAAGGTTGCGGCATTTCCCAAGAAGATCCGGGTGGTTATCTCTGCGGTTACCCTGGAGACCATAGCGGAGACAGGAGAACTGCTGGACCGCTATGACCCGGATTATGATGTAATCCAGGCCACGGTAGGCAGGGGCCGAAAGATCGGCAGCTACCATATCGTGGATACCAATAACCCGGTGATGATTTTTACAGCAGAGATCTGATGGATTCCTGCTGAGCCTGGCCGGTCCGGCAGGGTCTGGAGAAAGACAGGAGAGATTATGACAAAAAAAGCATTGGTAGTAGTGAGCTTTGGCACCAGCGCCCCCGAGGCGGTCTATGCCCTCACCAACATTGAGAATGTCTGCCGCAGAGCTTTCCCGGAATATGATTTTTTCCGGGCCTTCACTTCGAAGATGATCATCCGCAAGCTGAAGCAGACAGAGGGCCTCAATATTTTAAGCCCGGAGGAAGTGCTAGACAAGCTTGTTATGGAAGACTATGAGGAAGTAATCTGTCAGCCGACCCATATTCTCAAGGGCAGAGAGTATGAGAAAATACTGGGAGTCATCGGAGCCTACAAGGACAGGATTCCCCTTTTGAAGCTGGGTGATCCGCTGCTGGTCACCGAGGAGGATTTCCGCAGGACAGCCCGGATTATGGTGGCTGCTCCCGGCAGGTCCATGGAGGAGGATGAGGCCCTGGTCTTCATGGGCCATGGCACAGAACATAAGGCCAATGAGGCCTACCACAAGATGGATAAGCTGCTCCGGGAGATGGGCCATGAAAGAGCATTTCTCGGAACTGTGGAAGGGACTCCCTCCCTCGATGACGTTCTTGGGGAGCTTGACCAGCGGCAGCTGAAAAAGGCCTGCCTGATGCCCATGCTGATTGTGGCAGGTGTCCATGTGAGAGAGGACCTGGCAGGAGACCAGGAGGATTCCTGGAAATCTATTTTCAAGGCCAGAGGCATTGAGACAGACATTATTCTGAAAGGGCTGGGGGAGAATGACGACATCGCCCAGATGTATGTAGACCACATAAAGAGAGCCGGAAAAGTATTTTAAAGGGTGAGGCTCCTGGTTAATGTGGGGAGAAGTCTGCCGGACAAAAGCCGGCAGGCCAGGAAATGTTCCAAAGGAAACCTGTATTCCTTAAGGATAAAAGAAAATCAGAAAGCAGAGTATTTGTGAGAGGAGACCAAAATGAAAGGTAAATTATATGGAATCGGCGTAGGCCCCGGAGATCCGGAATACATGACACTGAAAGCAGTCAGGCTGATCAAAGAGGCTGATATCGTGGCTTATCCGGTGAAGAAGCTGGGAGAGGGCAGTGTGGCTCTCGACATCGCCAGAGGAGCTGTTGAGATTCCCGAAGAGAAGATCCATGAGGTTCTTTTCACCATGAATCCGGACAAGGAAGTCCGGGAGCAGTGCAGAGCCGAGGCTACAGCCAAAGTGAAGAAACTGCTTGATGAGGGCAAGACCATCGCCATGCTGGCTTTAGGTGACATCGGTATCTACAGCACCTACTCCTATGTTCACAAGGTGCTGATTAAAGATGGTTATGACGTACAGATGGTATCAGGTATCCCGGCCTTCTGTGCGGGAGCAAGCAAGGCTAACATCTCCATCGTGGAAGGTGACGAGGGCTTCGGCGTGGTTCCGTCCATCAAGGGAACAGACCAGGTAAAGAGGGTCCTTGATGATTTTGATAATCTTGTAATCATGAAAGTCGGAAACTATGTAAAAGAGGTTTATGAGATCCTTAAAGAAAGAGGCCAGGAGAACAATGCTGTGGTAATCAGCAACGTAGGCCTTGAGGGAGAGTATGTAGGCCCCCTGGATCCTGACAGAAAATACGGTTATTTCACAACAATGGTAATTAAGAAAGAAATGTAATGAATGAGGGATCCTCCTGTCTCCGGCAGGAGGATCCCGGATATGGATGCTGTTTATCTATGAAATATGATGTTTTAGTGATTGCCGGAACGACGGAGTCCCGGGAAGTCATCGAAAGAGAATTAAAGAATGGAAAGAGGGTCCTGGCCAGCGTGGCGACAGACCTGGGCGCGGAAATGCTCCATGGATATGATGTGGATGTCCATGTGGGAAGACTTGATGAGGAGGGCTTTGCCGCCCTGCTTGCTGACAAGCCCTGCGGCAGGATTATTGACGCCTCCCATCCCTTTGCGGTGGTGGTGACAGCCACAGTAAAGAAGGTGGCGGACCGGCTGGGCATCCCCTATGAGAGATATGCCAGGACAGAGATCCATTATGATTATGATAAGCTTTTCCCGGTCAGGAACACAGAGGAGGCAGTGGACCTGCTCAACCAGATAGAAGGAAATATCCTCCTGACTACAGGGGCCAATACAGCATCTGTCTATGCCAGGGGTGTAGACGGGGCCATGGACCGGGTCTATATCCGGGTTCTGGATACACCGGCCTCCTATGAGGCCTGTGCCAAGGCCGGCTACCCGGCAGACCATGTGATCGGAGAGATGCCGCCCTATAATCTGGAAGACAACCTGAGGCTGATCCGCCAGCTGGATGCCAGGGCCATGGTCAGCAAAGACAGCGGCAAAACAGGCGGGGTGGACATCAAGGTGGAGGCCTGCCGGCAGGCTGGCATTCCCATGATCCTGATTGACAGACCCCGGTGAGTGAGCCGGGAAAACCGGCAGACCAAAGCTGGCTATGAAGATCCGGCCAAAGGATTGGGGCCAGAGCGGCCAGCCATGAAGAGCCGGACAGAGAACTGAAGACCGGGCAGCCAGGCATAAAAGAGGCAGTTTTCAGACCAGGCAGATTGTAAGAGAGGAAGAACAGAGAGGGACAGGCATGACTCAGCAAATGAAAAACAGCCAGATGACAGCTATGCCAAGAATTATGCTGGCCGGGGCCAATTCCGGCTGCGGCAAGACCAGTATAACCTGTGGGATACTCCGGGCCCTGACCAGGAGAGGGGTAAATGTACAGCCCTACAAGTGTGGGCCTGACTATATAGACCCCATGCTGCACAGCCATATCACGGGAAATGAGTGCAGGAATTTAGACCCCTTCTTTTCGACGCCGGACGACTTGCGCTACCTTATGGCCAAGGACAGTGAAGGAGCCGGTTTTTCTGTGGTTGAGGGTGTGATGGGTTACTATGACGGCATTGGTGTCAGCAGTGACATGAGCAGTCATACCGTATCCCAGGAGACCGGGACTCCCACGGTGCTGATCCTGAATGTAAAGGGCATGTCCCATACTATAATTCCCCTGATCAAAGGCCTCATAGAATACCGGGAAAATCCGGTGGCAGGTGTGATTCTCAACCGATGTTCCAGAGGTCTCTACCTGCTGATGAAGCCGGAGATTGAGAAGACCCTGCCTGTGAAGGTAGTCGGTTATTTCCCTCAGAAAGAGGGGATCTATATCG
>CAMOZD010000213.1 GCA_946630645.1 uncultured Lachnospiraceae bacterium | reverse complement strand
GGCTTTTGACCATCCTCAGGATTCGTGATGACCTCCGGCATATCCAGATAGGCGAAAATACGGCTGAAAAGAGCCATGGACCGGATCCAGTCTACCTGGATATTCAGAAGCTGGTTTACCGGACCGTACATCTTGCCCAGCAGAGCCACAAGGACTGTGATATCTCCGACCGTGAGTCCGGAACCACCCTGAATCAACAGGATACCCCCCACCAGGTAGATCAGCATGGGACCCACATTGGAAAAGGCACTGATGGCCACCCGGAACCAACGGCCGGCCATCCTTTCCTTCACATTCAGGCGGGCCATGTTGGCATTTTCCCTGGCATAACGGTCATACTCATAGTCTTCCTTACCGAAAAGCTTGACCAGCAGCTGGCCACTCACGGACATGGTCTCTCCCAGGATACCATTGATCTTGTCGTTGCTGTCCTGAACTTCCCGCATCAAGGCCCACCTGGTTTTGCCCGCCCTCCTGGTGGGCAGGATAAAAAAGGGGATAAGCAAAAGTCCCAGAATGGCCATGGTCACACTTTTTTGCATCATGGCAATCAGGGCCGCGATCAGAGTAATACTATTGGAGAGGATACTGGTAAAAGTAGACTCAATGACAGTCTCTACCCCGTCGATATCACTGGTCATCCTGGTAATGATATCCCCCTGGCTGCTGGAGATAAAGAACTGGTGGGGCATATTTTCCAGGTGACGGAACATCCTATTCCTCAGATCCACCGTCACCTGCTGGGCGATCCAGGCATTGAGCCAGCTCTCCATGACACCAATCAGGTTGGCCAGAATGGTAACCGTCAGTGACAGAATAATCAGCCGGACCAGGATATCCATATCCCGGCCGATCAAGCCCTGGTCGATAATCCGGCCTGTCAATATGGACGGATAAAGACTTAATACTGAGGAAGCAGCCACACAGACCAGGGCCAGCAGCATCTGCTTCCAGTAGGGTCTGATATAGGAGCCCACCCGGGCAAGTAATTCCCGGGTCACCTTGGGCCGGTTCTTCTTCTCTTCCTCTGTAAGGTAACGGCCTCCTCTTCCATGAGGTCTTGCTGCCATAGGATCATCCTCCATTCATCATTTTGTTCAAAAGTCTCAACAATTCCTGTTTCTCCTCATCCGTCAGATTTCGGAAGAGGTAATCCATTCTCTCCCGCCGCTCATCCTGAATCTCACAGGCCCTGGCCCTGCCCTTGTCAGTAAGGGTAATCAGGGTGGCCCGCTTGTCGGTCGGGTCCACCTGGCGGCGGATATAGTCCCCATCCTCCAGGCGGGTGATAAACTCTGACATAGAGGAGGCATTGACTCCCATGATCCCGACCATCTCCTTCTGACGGAGACCCTCCTCATGATTTAGAAGCAGAGTCAGAATCCTCTCTCTGGAGAGCATGGGGTGGTGGTGCCTTCTGTGACCGTGGGGCTTATCCAGCCCATGGTCCCCATGATCCTGACCGGGCTCAGCATTTCCAGGAGGACCTCCCTTCCTGTGGAGACAGCCTGGACCTTTGTCTTCTCCACCACCATGGGGACTGGCTGGATCACTTCTTCTGGCCATCCGTCCAAAATGCATCATTTTCCCAAATAATAATTCTTCTATGGTATGTGCCATTCCTTCTCATCTCCTTTAACATATTTAACAGAACGGATTTGTAGTGAATATATTTTTCCCATATCCTCTATTTATGATGATATGGTCTTCTTGCTTTCTGTCCTGTCCAGTCTCTATTTATTTCGGTACCATAACAATAACACAGACAGGTTCTCTGGTCAATTTATTTCGGTAGCGAACTTTTATTAGTTTTTTCATCCCGTAAATCTTTCCCCCTAATCTACGATCCCAAAATAATTTGTTAAATTAAACATAACAAAAAGACCAGGGCAGCCCGGCCGGTCATGGGGGTAACCGGCCAGCCTTTCCTGGTCTTTCCATAAACAATTTATAAATCTTTCTAATCTCTATACTACTTACTTATAACTGGTCTGACCTGGCAGAACCCCGGGACTTTCCCTGGGAAGCCTTTTATTAAGCCAGATATTTTCGAGTTGCTTTATCACAGCAGGCTGTATCAAAGGGCCAGCTCCATGCCCCAGTCCGGCCTGGCCGTAATGACCCGGCCAACCCCGATCATGTCAGCCTTACCCTCCTGGAGCAGCCTTTCTGCATCTGCCACAGTTTTCACTCCTCCTGTCAGAAGCACCGGAACATGAACCGCCTTTTTCACGGCCTCGGAAATATCGCCGAAATAACCTGGATAATTATGACCCTTCCTGGTAAAGCAGCAGGTACCGCCGGAGATATCCAAAAGGTCTACACCGGCTTTCTCAAAACGCTTGCAGGCCTCCACGGCATCTTCGATGGTGGTCCCGCCCGGCCTGTAGTCACAGCCGCCCAGGCGGAGCATAAAGAGAGCCTGGTCCCCAATCACCTGCCGGATCCCCTTAATCAGCTCCATATGGATCCTGGTTCTGCCTTCAATCGTGTAACCATTATAGGCATCCATCCTTTTATTGGTAATAGGAGAGAAAAACTGGTCCAGCATATAAGCATGGGCTGAATGAAGATTAATGCCGTCATAGCCGGCTTTCATGCCTCTCTCAGCTGCCTGGATATAAGCTTCCTCCAGGGCCTGGATCTCGTTGACCGTCAATGGTCTGGGTTTCTCCGGATTAGGTTTGGCATCAGGCCAGCCACAGGTCACACTGATGTCAGACGCACTGACTGATTCCATACCGGTAAATGTCCTGCTGGCTCCGCAGCCGGCGTGACTGATCTGGAGAACCGCCGTGGACCCATTCTTATGAATGATATCACAAAGTCTTTTCAGACCTTCGATATCAGAATCTCTCGATGAAGACAGCTGGGTGGGACTGGCCATGCCATCTTTTCTGACAAAACTGTGCTCCACGACAACAAGCCCGAATCTTCCTCCCTGGGTTCTCTCCTCATAATGTCTCTCCGTCTTTTCCGTGATGTATCCGTCCACACAGGTCTCACTATGAATCGGCGCCTTGACCATACGATTATGAAGGATGTGATGTCCTGCCTTTATTTTTTCTTTTACTAACATATCTGTAACCCCTTCTATCATCCATAATATAGTAATTTCCCAATCTAATTTTACTAGATTAAGAATCCAGAAAATGGTTATAAAACGTACGTATTTATGTAATTTTTACCTGCCTCAAACCTCCGGATACAACTTTTATGACAGGGAAGGAAATCTTCATGACCACATTGCAGGATTATGTCTTTTCACCTGAATCACCTGGTCTTGCCGGTCCCGGTTTTTTTCTTCTGGGCAGACAGCAGCCGGTCCAGATAAACCGATTTGAACTGCTTGCTGGCCAGGGCCTGTTTTAATGGCGGCAGCTTGAGGATGGTCCCGAAGACGGCAGCCAGGGCCCGGTGAT
>CAMOZD010000212.1 GCA_946630645.1 uncultured Lachnospiraceae bacterium | reverse complement strand
ATGAAGGATAATCTTTCCTATATGACAGACTTCAAGCCACTGACCAGGGAAGAGTGTGAGGTAATTGAGGAAGCCAGGGAAGAGTTGGGCAAGCTCAAAATGATTCCCTGTACCAGCTGCAATTACTGTACCAAGGTATGCCCGCAGAATGTAGGAATACCGGGAACTTTTAACGCTATGAATATTTATACCTTATATGATAATCTGGAATATGCCATGGGTAAGGAAGGATTTGAAGTTGGTGTGGCAGGTAAGGCCCATGCGGATGCCTGTATTAAATGTGGTTTATGCGAAGAGGCCTGTCCCCAGCATATTTCCATACGGGACGAGCTGGAGAAAGCAGCAGAAGTATTTTGTGTGTAAATGATATGGGGGCCATGATAAAAAAGATTTCAGGAAAATATAGAATGTTTCCATAGACACAGGAGGAATGATTTTGAAGTTTATTTCATGGAATATTGACTCGCTGAATGCCGCTTTGACCGGGGCCAGTCCCCGGGCGGCCCTGTCCAGAGATGTCCTTCATACGATTGCAGACGAGAATGCTGATATTATAGCCCTTCAGGAAACCAAGCTTCCGGAAAAGGGCATGAACAAAAAGCAGGCTGCCGCTTTAGATGAGTATTTTCCCGATTATGAGATTGCATGGATCAGTTCCCGGGAACCGGCCAGGAAGGGATATGCCGGGACCATGGCTCTTTATAAAAAGGGACTTTCGGTTCAGGCAGACTATCCTTCTATCCAGGCTCCGGATACCATGGATTGGGAAGGGCGGCTTATAACACTGGAACTGCCGGACTTTTATTTTAACCTGGTTTATACGCCGAATGCAGGGGATGGACTGAGAAGACTTGCTGAGCGCCAGATCTGGGACAAAAAATATGCCGACTACCTTAGCAGTCTTGACCGGACCAAGCCGGTGATTTCCTGTGGAGATTACAATGTGGCCCACAAGGAAATAGACCTGGCTCATCCGGCTAACAATCATATGTCTGCCGGTTTTACCGATGAAGAAAGGGAAGGTTTCACCCATCTTTTGGAATCCGGTTTCACGGATACCTTCCGCTATATTCACGGTGACGTAGCAGGGGTCTATTCCTGGTGGGCCCAAAGAGTAAAGACCAGTAAAATCAATAACAGCGGCTGGAGAATTGATTATTTCCTGGTAAGTGATCGAATTAGTGAAAAGATCAGGAGATCTGAAATGTTAGACTCCGGTCCCCGACAGGATCACGCGCCACTGGTATTGGAAATGGACTTTTGATTTTTAATCATTGTCATCGTCGACTTCGGAATCGGATTCAAGAATATCACCGCTATTGGCATCAATGTCATAGCTGTATTCTTTATTTCCTACATGGAATTCAATCTCATACTTGTCGATTCCGTCATCCATTTCCCGATTGACCTTTACATTAGAAGTGTCTTTTTTGGCAATGCCGGCATGCTTTAATGCAATATCAAGAGCCTGATCCTCCGAGATCCCGCCGGCTTTGCTTTCTTTAGCTTCTGTTGCAGAAGCTTCGACTTCGTCATCATCATCGTCAGCATCGTCATCATCATCGTCTGTGACATCATCAGACTTAGCTGTCGGCGATTCTTCCAGCTGGGTGTTTGCAGCACCCTCATCGGTCGGAGCCTGCCTTGTCTCCTCCGATGTGCCTGTACATCCGGCCAGCGCCAGAGCAAATACGAGCAAGAAAGCAAAAAGAATTCTTTTACTTGTTACCATAGAATCTGCACCACCTTTCTTAGATACATGGGTACATGCCTTTCTTAGCATGTAATATATTCTGTGGGATTTTTATGATATCCACACAATATTTACTAAACTATATCAGTATTTACCAAGAATATCAATACTATTAAAAAGGGGGTTTTCTATGATACTTACAACGACAGAATCCATCCAGGGTAAATCCTATGAGACATTGGGTATTGTAAAAGGATCTACCATTCAGACAGTGAATGCGATCAAAGATATCGGCGCCGGGTTAAAAACCCTGGTTGGAGGAGAACTAAAAAAGTACAATGAGATGATGGAAAAGGCAAGGGACATCGCAGTAAAACGAATGATTGACGAAGCAAGTCAGATGGGAGCAGACGCGATCGTCTGCGTTCGCTTCACCACTTCATCGATTATGCAAAGCGCAGCCGAGGTCATGGCTTACGGAACGGCAGTGAAGCTGCAGTAGAGACAAGGAGGAGACAGGGGAACGACCCCTGTCTCCTCCGATTGTATTTACCTGTGCTTTAATAAAACATCCCTGGATACAGGAAATTCGAAGTAAATGTCCGGATAGGGTTCGTCATCCAGGGTAAAGTGCCACCATTCGCAATCGATAGGTTGAAATCCATTTCTTACCATAACCCTTTGTAAAATCATGCGGTTTTCGAACTGTTCCTCTGTGATGTCACGGCAGTCCGGGTGTGATACAGGGCTGAAGAGGTCAAAGGGACTTCCCATATCCACTTCCTTTCCTGTTTTCATATCAAGCAAGGTCAGGTCAACCGTGCTGCCCCGGCTGTGACTCGACTGGCTTGCGATATAGCCTTTGGAAAAGAGTTCTTGTTTCTCCAGATCCGGATAGAAGTAGGGCTTCATCCTGAGATCAAGGTCCTCGATTCCCCACAAGACAAAATGGCGGACAGCCATAGCCGGCCTGTAAGCATCGAAAACCTTCAGCCGATATCCCTGTACGATCATCTCATTGCTCACAATTTTTAAAGCCCGGGCTGCTTCTTTTGTCAGAAGAGCACAGGGTTCTTCATATCCGTCAATACGATCTCCCACAAAGTTATAGGTAGAATGATATCGGATCTCCTGGACGATCGCCGGGATATAATCCGAAAGGAGAACAAACCCGGACGTATCCATGGTGATTCTTTTTTTATAATCAGCTGGCATGGTTTTATACACTCCTTTTTGAATAGTAAAATAAACTATGTATTATTTTTAAGATTATAGCATAGAAGGGTGGGCCGATGGGGACCTTTTCGGTTGACTTAAATTCCACCTGTGTAAGACTAAATTCCACATGCCCGGTCGAGAGCGGAATCTACTTTTACAATTTCGGAAAAAATGGGTCATTAGGATAGGTCCCCATCGGCCCATCATAGTGTGATATAATAAAAACAAATGAAAAGCAGTGGCCCATTTGGCAGAGATTAATGATTTGTAAAATTATAGGAAAAGCAAGATGAATGAAGTAATAAAACAACTTTATGACCGAAAGTCGGTCAGGGTTTTCACGGAGAAAAAGATTGACGAAAGTATTGTAGAGGAGATCCTAACAGCTGCGACTATGGCACCGTCAGCCGGAAATCAGCAGCTTTATACGATCTTGCGTATCACTGACCAGGAGATCAAAGAGAAGCTTAGTGTATTCTGTGACCATCAGCCTTTTATCGCAGAGGGGAAATTGG
>CAMOZD010000211.1 GCA_946630645.1 uncultured Lachnospiraceae bacterium | reverse complement strand
TCAAGGAGGGTATCCAGGCCGGAGATATCCTTGACAGGATGCTGATTCCCGCTATCAATGAAGTGGGAAGGCTTTTTGACAAGCAGATATATTTCCTGCCCCAGCTGATTTCCAGTGCAGGAACCATGGAAAAAGCGGTCTCTTATCTGGAGCCCCTTATGCAGACCGGAGGCGGCAGGGAATCCATGCCGGTCATCGTCATTGCCACAGTGGAAGGTGATATCCATGATATCGGCAAGAACCTGGTGGCCCTGATGCTTCGCAACTATGGTTACCGGGTTATCGACCTGGGCAAGGATGTGCCGGCCTCACGAATCATAGAGACGGCCAGAAAAGAGCAGGCCTCTATCATAGCTCTCTCAGCTCTCATGACGACAACCATGATGAGGATGGAAGATACAGTGAAGCTGCGGGATGAGCAGGGCCTTTCTGCCAAGGTGATCATCGGAGGAGCGGTCACAACCCAGAGCTTTGCCGGGGAGATCGGTGCCGACGGCTATTCCAAGGATGCGGCAGATGCCGTGAAGCTGGTCAAAAGCCTTCTGGCTTAAAAGTTTACCGACGCTTCCGGTCCGGCGGCTTGTCTGGGAAAGGGACCTGTCAGGTGTGGAAATGATTTCCAGACAGGGATCTGCCAGCCCGACTTTTACCGGCAGGGACTGGTGATTATTTAGAAAAGCGAAAGAATTAATAAAGCATTTTAATATTTGTTTAAACAAATTTATGGTATGATGGGAGAGACAGCAGGGAGCCGGAAGACCGCCAGGGCATAAAGACTTTTTAAGAAAAAAGATATTTTTCAGCCATGGGCAGAAGGGCTTCCGGGCCAGGAATTAGCAATGACAAAGGATTGAAAAGATGACGGTAGATATTATTATTCCCACTTATAAACCGGACCAGAAGCTTGACAGATGTCTTCGTATGCTTAAGAGACAGACCGTCAGACCAGAGCGGATTCTGCTGGTGAACACGGAAGAAAGCCTTTTTTCCAGCCAGGTTTTCCAGAGCCTGCCCCAGGGTGAGATTCTGCATATCAGGAAAGAGGAATTTGACCATGGAGGCACGAGAAACCGGGCGGCGGCCATGTGCGACAGTGACCTGATCCTGCTTCTTACCCAGGATGCCATCCCTGCGGATGAGTACCTGATTGAGCGTCTCGTGGAAGCTTTTCATGACCAGGAAGTCTGTGCGGCTTACGGCCGGCAGATGGCTGACCCCAGGGATAATCCTGTGGAGTCCTATACAAGACAGTTTAATTATCCGGCAGCAAGCAGGGTCAAGTCCGGGGAGGACCTGGAGGAGCTGGGAATCAAAACCTTTTTCTGCTCCAATGTCTGCGCCGCCTACAGGAAGTCGGTTTACGACCGGCTGGGTGGATTTCCTCTCCACACTATATTTAATGAGGATATGATTTTTGCGTCCCGGCTGATAGAGGCAGGGAAAAAGATTGCCTATGTGGCTGAGGCAAAGGTATGGCACTGGCATAATTACAGTGCGGCCGACCAGCTGCGCAGGAATTTTGACCTGGCTGTATCCCAGGTGGATTACGGAGGACTCTTTAATGAGGTCAGATCAGAGTCAGAAGGTATCAGACTGGTAAAGAAGACTCTGCTGCATTTCCTGAAAAAGGGCCAGTTCAGGCTGCTACCCCATATTTTCCTGCAAAACGGGGCCAAATATGTGGGTTACAAGCTGGGAAAGAATTACAGACGCCTGCCCTTATGGATGGTCAAAAGGATCTCCATGAACAGGGAATATTGGAAATCCTGACTATTTGTCTCTATTTTTTAAGAATTTTAGTCTTGAAATGTATCAAAAATTAGTATAAGGTAGTAAAGGAATTATGCGTTCAGGGCGGCAGTGCCGGGCCTTGGGCCTATTCCTATTCCGAATCCATGTGCATCCCAACTGATGTATGATCATGAATCAGGAGGTATAAAGTTTGACATCAAGCAAGAATAATACTGAGATGAAAAAGAAGAAGGTAAAGAAAAAGAAGTCTTCAGGCGGCATCAGGTGGGGCAGACTGTTTGCGCAGATTATGACCTGCCTGCTCCTGACGGTCCTTTTTCTCGGGTCTGCAGTCGGGGGAGCCGCGGCTGCCTACTATAAGGCCGCGACTATGACCATTACTACCGATACGGAAACTGCCTTGAGGAATGCCAACGTCATTGAGACGGATCTTTCCTATGACCAGGACGTGGTTAACATTCTCTTGATCGGTGCCGATAAGAGGGCCGACGAGAATGACGCCGGCCGGTCTGACACCACCATGATTGCCACCATAGATCTTAAGAACGGCAAGCTGAAGCTGACTTCTCTCATGAGAGATATGTATATAGAGATCCCTGAATATGGCTATCACAAGTTTAACGCTGCCTACTCCTATGGCGGTGTACAGCTGGAATACGAGACCATTGCCAATAATTTCGGCATCAAGCTGGACGGCTATGTTGAGGTGGATATGGAGGCCTTCCGTGAGGTAGTAGACCTGATTGGCGGCGTCCCCATGGAACTGACAGAGGCAGAAGCCTATTTCCTGCAGACAGCCTACAAGAATTCCAAGCACGGTGAGAAGAACGTCACGGCAGGGTCCAATATGCTGACACCCTACCAGGCCCTGGCCTACTGCCGGATCAGACAGGACGTGACCGGAGAGTTCGGAAGAACCGACCGGCAGAGAAAGGTTCTTATTTCCGTTTATAATGCCTTCAAGAGCGAGGATCTGATGACCATCACCAATATTTGTATGAAGGCACTGAAATATGTGACAACAGACCTGACGGAAGAACAGATCCGCAGTCTTATGACAGCCGTGATTTCCATGGGTACCACAGACATTGAGCAGCTCCGTATCCCTTATGAGGGTTCTTTTACAGAAGGTCGTCTGGCCGGTGACGGCGCCTGGGTTATGCAGGTGGATTATGATGCCAACAAGGCAGCACTCCAGTATTTTATCTTCGGCATTGGTGAGGATCCCCAGATTGAGGAGAATTACGGCGTGGGCAACGACAAGTTTATCGATGGCTACTATCCGGAGAAGACAGAAGGCATTTCAACATATTAAGCCGCATGCAGGTATCTAAAAGGTACTATACGAGGAGAAAGAAACATGAAGCGAATTGTTCTATCATTATTAGTAGATAATAATCCCGGCGTTCTGGCCCGTGTGGCCTCCCTTTTCAGCCGGAGAGGATATAATATCGACAGTATTACTGCCGGTGAGACCAACGATCCCAATCATACGAGAATCACTGTAACCGTAAGGGGTGACAATCAGATTCTTGCCCAGATCCGCAATCAGATCAACAAGCTGGAGGAGGTCCGCAAGATCATAGAGCTGGATAACGACCAGTCTGTCTGCCGGGAGCTTGTCCTGGTCAAGGTTCTTGCCGATAAGAAGGAGAAGCAGGAGATTATCGCCATC
>CAMOZD010000210.1 GCA_946630645.1 uncultured Lachnospiraceae bacterium | reverse complement strand
CTGGGAGAAGAAGTACCGCAAGCCCACCAAGACCCAGAAGGCTGTCATAGCCCGGGAATTAGAGCAGGAGATCCTCTATGAGAAGTTTATCCAGTGGCTCTTCTTCCGTCAGTGGGCAGAACTTAAAACCTACGCCAACGAGAAGGATGTCCTCCTGATCGGTGACATCCCCATCTTCGTATCGGCGGACAGCGCTGATGTCTGGGCCCAGCCCCAGATGTTCCAGCTGGACAAGGATGGCTTCCCCACCGTGGTTGCCGGAGTTCCGCCGGATTATTTCAGTGCCACAGGCCAGCTTTGGGGCAACCCCCTCTACAACTGGAAGTACCACAAGAAGACTGGTTTCTCCTGGTGGATGAAGAGGATCGAGACCCAGTTTGCCCTCTCCGACATAGTCCGCATCGACCATTTCCGCGGTCTGGAGAGCTACTGGGAGATTCCTGCCACCGCCGAGACAGCCATGGAGGGAAAATGGGTTCCCGGCCCCGGGGATGATTTCTTCAAGGCCATCGAACTTACCTTTGGCAGAGAGCTGCCCATCATCGCCGAGGACCTGGGCATCATCACCGATGAAGTGCGGGCACTCCGTGACCGCCACAATCTGCCCGGCATGAAGATCCTCCAGTTCGCCTTCGAGGACGAGGACAGCAGTTACCTGCCCTACAACCAGCCCTATAACTGCGTGTGCTATTCAGGCACCCATGACAATGACACCAGCACTGGCTGGTATAATTCAGCCCCCGAAAAGGCCCGGGACAAGGTTCGCCGCTACATGAACACTGACGGCGGCCAGATCAGCTGGGATTTCATCCGCACCTGCTTCGGCTCACCGGCCCGCTACGCCATCGTGCCGATCCAGGACCTGTTCTGCCAGGACAGCAATTACCGGATGAACGTGCCGGGAGTGGCAGACGGCAACTGGGCTTACCGTTTCCAGAGCCAGCTGCTGACCCACGATGTGGCTGCAAGGCTTCGGGACATCACCAAGCTTTTCGGCCGCTAAACCTGCTGAACCGGACCGGTTTGCAGAGACGGTCCTGCAGAAACCGGATAGCCTGGCCGGGCCGGCTTGTGTAGACTTACTTAGGAACGTGTTTACCATCAATTAATTGGATTTGAGGGGGAACGTCATGAATCTAAGAGCAATCCGCACACTGTTATACCTAATTTGCTATCTCATCTCCTCGACCCCGACCAGGATTCGCCTGAGAAAGCTGGCCGAGACTGATCCCAGGCAGAGCAATGACCTGGCCTGGCAGGAGATCAGAAAAGCCGTTAAAAAGCTGATGGAGATCAACGGCTCCCAGATTGAGGTGGACGGTCTGGAAAATATTCCCGACCAGGCCTGTCTCTATGTTGGCAACCATACCAGTTACTTTGACATCGTCGTCCTCAGTGCGACCAGCCCCGGTTCCATCGGCTTTGTAGCCAAAGACAGCCTGGAAAAGATTCCCGGCCTGGCGGCCTGGATGCGCCTGATCCACTGTCTTTTCCTGGACAGGAGCGATCTCAAAAAAGGCCTGGAAACCATCATGACCGGCGTGGGCTACCTGAAAGATGGTTACACTATGTGCATCTACCCGGAGGGAACCCGCAGCAAGACAGGCCAGCTGGGTGAATTTAAGGGCGGCGCCCTCAAGATGGCCCAGAGGGCCAAGGCTCCGGTAGTGCCCGTGGCCATCAGCGGAACCCGGGACATCTTTGAGAACAATGCCGGCCTGCAGATCAAACCGGCCAAGGTACACATTTCCTTCGGCCAGCCCTTTGTAATCACAGACCTGCCGCCGGCCCAGAGGAAGTTCGCCTCTGACTATACAAAGGAATCCATTCAGAATTTACTTGATAAGCAACAAAAAAAATGTTAGACTTTTTAATTGTGGATAATATGATCACGAATTAGAATTAGTGGAGGTTTTGGAATGAATACTACTTGGATTATTATTTGGGCAGTTGTTCTGGCTGTCCTGGTCGGAGTCCTTGTCTACCTTTATTTCAAGGGAAACAAGCTTCAGAAAGAACAGGCGGAGTCCCGCGAAAAACTATTGACTCAGAGCCAGCAGGTTACCATGCTCGTCATAGATAAAAAGCGGATGCCCCTGAAAGAATCCGGACTTCCCCAGGTCGTGATTGATTCAACACCCAAGCGGATGCGCCGGGCCAAGGTCCCGGTAGTCAAGGCCAAGATCGGCCCCCGCGTGACTAACCTGATCGCTGACGAGGAAGTATACGATCTGATTCCCGTAAAGGCTGAGATCCGCGCCATGGTTTCCGGCATCTACATCACCAGCATCAACAACTTCCGTAAGGCACCGGTTCCGGAGCCGGAGAAGAAGGGCCTCATGGACAAGCTCCGCAGCAAGGGAACCAAGGCTTCCAGGGAGCTGGCTGAAAACCAGAAAGAGGCTGACAAGGCTGCAGAAAAGAAAGCCAAAAAAAATGCCAGCAAGAATGCCGGCCAGAATAACAACCAGAACAGCGGCAAGCACAGCGGAAGCAAGTCCAAGAAAAAGAAGAAGAAATAACTTCCCCAGTCTGGTCTTGGCTCAGGCTTTGGCTTTGGCTCAGGCCCATGCTCAGGCTAAAGCATCATAGGCCAGAGCACATGCCTAAAGCTAACGCATCAAAGACCAGAGCACATGCCTAAAGCTAACGCATCAAAGGCCAGAGCACATGCCTAAAGCTAACGCATCAAAGACCAGACACATGTCATTGGGACGCTGCTCATCCGGTTCAGGATATATTTTCAGGATATGTTTTCAGGATATATTTAAAAAAATTGAGAAAAGGCGTCACAGTAAGATCCAACCCATTATAAATGGGCAGATAATTACTGCTGACGCCCTTTTTTTGTGCATTTTTATCAGTAATTCAGGTTAATTTGTAATCTATTGATGGGGTGCTGCTGAAACAACTTACTTAGGAACCCGCTCAGTTGACACATGATTTTCTTTATTTACATATCCAATAAGTCGCTGTGAGTTCCTGTTCTCACTGCAGTCAGCACAAGTGTTTCATTATCCACATAATAAATAAGAAGCCAATCAGAAAGTATGTGGCATTCTCTATGGCCAGTATACCGGCCAACCAAAGCATGATCTCGATATTTCTCACCCAAAGATTGACCTTTAAGCAAAGTATTAATCACTTCTTCAAGCAGACTCATATCCAAGCCACGTTTTTTACAGCGTTTATAATCTTTTCGGAATTTACCGGTCGTCTTTAAATCCATCATTCAGCATCCAACTCCGCAAACAACTCCCCGGCAGAATGATAGGATTTTGTCTTTACCTTCCCTGAAGCAATGTCCTCTGCTTCTTTCATAGCCATCTCAGTTTCTAGATTAAACCGCGGGAGTCTGACATCAAAAGGAATCCCTCCGACGAGAAGCGACTGGGAAAGAGTCAGGGTATCCCCCTGTCCCAGGGCGATAA
>CAMOZD010000209.1 GCA_946630645.1 uncultured Lachnospiraceae bacterium | reverse complement strand
AACCAGCAGATCTAAGGAGTCGATCTCCTTCTCCTTCAGAAGATTAAGGAGCAGATCTCCGTCTGCCTTCTCACCGGTATCAATCATCATGGAGCCAAACTGGTTATAGAGCAGAAAGGCATCGGCACATTCATTAAGATGGGGGCAGATCACCCTCAGTTCCTCTGACTTCTTGCTGTTCATCCGCTTTTTTATAGGCTTTCTCGTGTTAAGGCCGGCAACTACCATGGCCAGAAGGCAGAAGGCAAACAGGAGAAATACCGGAAAAAATCTCCTGCTTCTCATCACAGCACCTGCTTACTGCTGCGCTCGACAATGGAAGGAGCCACAATCAAAACGACATTCATGTTGCCATTTTTAACCCGGATATCATCGATCAGCTTTTTCTGGTCCATGCCGTTTCTGGGTCTGATACGGTAACGGAGTTCACACATGGAACCAAAGTCAGTGGTCCTGACCATAAGCAGCTTGCTGCCCTTACAGTGCTTCTTTAACACATTATCAAACTCACCCTGGAAATTCAAAGTTTCCGGAACCCAGATCTTAAGCAGCATATCCTCATCCTGACTGCCTCCCCAGTTGGCCATCTCCAGGACAAAGATTACCAGTAGCATGATCAGGGCGAAAAGCAGGGCATAGCCGACATAACCGACACCGTTGATGACACCGCAGCAGATGGATACAAAAAGATAAGCCAGGTCTTTGGTCTCCACAGGGCCGCTCCTGAAACGGACCAGGACGAAGATACCACTGAGGCCAAGACCGGTGGCGATATTTCTTCCAACCATAAGTACAACAATAGAAACTGCGACGGGCACCAGGACGATGGCCAGAGCCAGACCGGGCGTCATGGCCTGGTTCCTCCGGTTAAATACATAGAGCCCGCTGAAAAGGATTCCCGTCACGATGGAAGAAAATAAAATCAGGAAAAAACCGGCTGTCGTAACATTAGCCGCAATATTTGTGTCCAGTATAGGCAATAATAACATGGAACTGTGAACTGAAATCATAGCATCTCTCCTATTGTTCTTTTGTTCTCCGGCAAAAATGGCAGGAGCCGGAGCTTTAGGTCAATAACTTTATATATAAAAAAATAATCAAAAAGCCACCAAAAATCCTCTCAGATAGAGGACAGGATCGAGTACCTGTCAGGGTCTTCGATTACATTTTCCTTCAGATATTTCTTATAGGCTACCCCATACTTGGAAAAAGAAGTCTGGTAGATTTCTTCTCTTGCCAGGAGATTAGTGAACCACAGAGGGTAGGCCTGGTCCACCTTCACCTCCATGACCCGCAGGCCGGAGGGGAGCAGCAATCTTCCCTTTTCCCTTTTTTCCAGGGCATCCCCATTCTGGCAGAAGCGGAGATTCTGGTCAAAGGTAAGGCGGAAATCCTTGCGGTCCCGGTCGAAAAAAGCCATCCTGTCATAGGAAATGAGCATGGCAGGTTTCACATCGTGGTGGGAAAGATAGTATTCGATCTCCCGGAGGACCTGCAGAGTCATATAGGGCGCATCCTTTGGCATCCGGCCCCCATTGAGGAAATAGATAGCCTGACGATAGGTCATCTCAGCCCTCCTCTTGGTGACGATCCCATTAATCTTTTTCTTCAATTCCAGGAAGACAGGACTTTCACCATCTTCCGGAAAGCCATAGCTTCTAAGCCTCAGCTTCTCCTTATAAAAAGGTTTTTTCAGGGAATCCCGTATCACATCAAAACTATCCGTATCAAAATAAAGATTGCAGATGGGGTAAGTGGCCCCGTTCCTGCAGTGCTTGTCGGCCTTCATATGCTCTGTGATCACAGGCAGCATCAGATACATTTTTGTCTCGTCCACCAGGAATTTCTTCTCATGCCGCTTAAATACTTTTTTTGCCATAAGAGACCTTACTCCTTTCCCTGGTCTGTCAGTGGATAGGCCAGGCTGATGCTACCGGAACTTGACACCGGAGACAAGGCCCTGCTTACCTCTACCTTGCTGTTGAGGTCCACCTGGACCTTTTTCAGACCGAATATACCATAACGGCCGGCATCGACATTCACGGCGGCCAGACTAATCTTCACAAAATCCATAGTCCGGATTCCATCCCCGCCTGCCCTGACCGTAACCAGGCCGCCACTGATCTCAACACAGTCCTTGCCCCGCAGACCATGGCGGGCTGCCTCCACATCAACGACACCCTCCTTAATCTTAAGCTTGTCCGTTGAGACGATACCATCCTGATAATTGGCATTAATTTTGAGACTGCCGGCTCCCTTGATCTTAAGGCTGGCCCTGGAATCAAGGCAGGCCCTGGGCAGCAGCTTATACTGGGAGGAGGAAACATAAAAGAGACCGTCTGTCAGAACATTATCGCTCCCGCCCCTGAGCTTAATGGTTACCTTGTCCGCCCTGCGGATCCAGACCGGAGCCGAATCCCTGCAGGTAATATCAACGCCGTTAAACTTGAGAATGACCTCGTCATCCTTGTCTGCGGCGACAATAATCTGACCATCCGTCAGTTTTCCCGTTAAAAGAAAGGTACCGCCATCACGGATCACGGCAGTATTGTCTTTTACTTCCACACTGCTCTCCCCACTGGTCACGATACGTTTATCATCGAGTATAATCTTCACCGGCTCCGCTTCCTGCCCGTAGTTTTGCGCCTGGAGGAAGGAATCCCTCTTCCACAGCCATAAAAATCCCACCAGGACCAACAGCAGCAGGACCAGACCGGACAGATATCTCCTGCCCATATAATATGTTCAACTCCTTTATCTACTATCCGGAAAATATACTCCGTCCATTATAAATCATTTTCATCAATTGTAAACCCAATGTAAACAATTATAAAATAAACAACCTGAAAAAGCTATCTATTTCTCATATATTCCATTAAATAACATATATTATCTCAATGACCCCTATAAATTATTGGCACATCCAGGAAAGAGAAGGAGGACAGGGAGGGCATAGAAAACCTGCGGCCCATATCACATGAACCGCAGGCTTGTTACTATCTTATCTTATTTCAGTCTTATCTTATTCCAGCCGGCAGCCGGTCCAAAGACTGACAGCCGCTGACAGAATCCTCTCCGGCAGCCTAAGCTTTCTTAACCAGCAGGGACTCGCCGGTCATCTCTTTGGGCTGGGGCATATCCATAACCTGCAGTAAGGTAGGAACGATATCACAGAGTCTTCCGCCCTCTCTCAGGGTGTAGGCCGGGTCGTAGTTGTAGAGGATAAAAGGTACAGGATTGGTAGTGTGGGCCGTATGGGGCTGACCTGTGGTGTAGTCAATCATCTGCTCAGCATTACCGTGGTCCGCACAGATGAAGAGAACACCGTTCATCTTCTTCACTGCCTCAACAGCAGCGCCTACGCACTGGTCCACTCTCTCAACCGCTTCCACTGCCGCATTGAAAACACCGGTGTGACCAACCATATCCGGGTTAGCGAAGT
>CAMOZD010000208.1 GCA_946630645.1 uncultured Lachnospiraceae bacterium | reverse complement strand
GTCACTGTAACCCAGGACACAGGTCTTCCTGCCGGGGATTCTTCTGGCCAGCTCCAGCATGGGAGGAATGCCAATTCCTCCTCCAATCAGTATGGCCGGCTTATCTTTTATGGTGAATCCATGGCCCAGGGGTCCCATAAGCTCCAGGATGTCTCCTGTCTTTAATTCCGAGAATTCTTTTGTCCCTGCACCTGCCACACGGTAGACAAGGCGGAGATTCCCCTTTTCCCTGTCAATACCACAAATGCTGATGGGCCTTGGAAGCAGCCTGGTTTCATTTCTACAATAAAGGTTCAGAAACTGTCCGGGCTCCGCCAGGTCGGCAGCCCCTGGGCAGCGCAGGGTCATATCGAAAATCCCCTCCGCAATCCTTTTCTGGCTGACAATCACTGCTTTTTCTTTCACAGGGTTCATCCTCAGTCTCCTTTCAAATATTAGTCTTATCCTACATCCTAACACAAGTTATCTTATCAAGTAAATGCATAGTCCAGCAAATTCTTTTCCAGCAGATAGGAAAGATGAAAGATTCTGGCCCTGCCATCTCTGTCAAAACGGATTTTGATCTTTCCTTCCTGGCAGTAGACTACCGTTCCCACTCCTAAATGCCTGTGCCTTACCCGGACCCCTTCCCTGAGTCTGGACTGGTCATAGCGGACCTCCCCGATATAACGGGAAACCCTGACCTCCTTCTGGTAGAGCTCTTTTACCGCATAGAGGAAGAGATAGGTCCTGGCCCTGGTGACCGCCACATAGTAGAGCCGGCGCTCCTCTTCTAAGTCCGCCTCCTTAACCGCCTTCTTATGGGGGGTGACACCCTCATTGGAATCTATGACAAAGACCACATCATACTCCAGCCCCTTGGAGCTGTGCATGGTAGTCAGGGTGATTCCCTTCTTATTACCCTTGTTTTTCCTGGCCTGCCTTTCCAGTTCCTGCCCATATTCCTCTATATAGGCAAACCATTCCTCATAAGTGTGGTAGTCTCTGGCACTCTCCGTAATCTCATCCAGGACCTCCAGCAGGTTGTCCAGGTTCATATTTCTCATGGAGGCATACTCGGTCAGATAGTCTTCATAACCTATGCCCTTGCGGATGTAGCAGATGGCCTCATAGGGTTCCATGGCCGAAAGCAGGGTCAGGTCCATCTCCAGTTTGTCGATTTTTTCGAAGAGCCATTTTTTTCCGTAGGTCTGTTTTTTCAAACTCTGAAAGGACACGGTCTGCCGGTCCAGCAGATTTCTGGAAATGTAGCGCTTGGGCCTGTTCATAATCTGCAGGAAAAGCCCCCGGTCCATGTCGCCCAGAGCCAGGCGGATGTAGGCCAGGATATTACGGCTGATCCAGTGGTCAAAAATATTGGGAATCATGTCCCTCATCTGGAAGGGTATATTGAACTCCAGCAGCTTGCCCACCAGCTGCCTGGGCTGGGTGTTGGTCCGGTAGATGACGGCCATCTCTTCAAGGGGGATTCCCTTGGCCTGGTAAAAGGCCAGGGCACGGAGGATATCCTGGCACTCCTCATGGACATTTTCAAAGAGTTTGAAGCTGACCGGGACCCTGGACCCCCTCATGGCTGTAATCTCCTTGTCAAACCTTTTGGTGTTATGAAGAATTAAGTTGCGGGCACTGTCCACAATCTCTGAGCTGGACCGGTAATTCACATTGAGGACCACTCTCCTGGCCCGGGGAAAATCCTTCTGAAAGCCCAGCATAATCTCAGGCCTGGCTCCTCGGAAGCGGTAGATGGACTGGTCATCATCCCCCACGATGAAAAGGTTCTGGTCCCGGCCGGTCAGCATTTTCACGATCTCGTACTGGACCCGGTTGATATCCTGGAATTCATCGATGAGGATATAGCGGAATTTCTGCTGCCACATGGTCCGGATATCCTCCCGGTTTTTGAGCAGGTCATGGCAGAATACCAGCATATCGTCAAAGTCTATCAGATTTTCACGGCGCAGGCTCTGGTCATAACCCTGGTAAAGCCTGGAAAAAATCTCATCGGAACAGGTCCCGCTGTGATAATATTCAATGGCTATCATCTCACCTTTTACATAGCTGATCTCGTTCAGTATATTACTGATGAATTCATTCTCATCCTCCATCTCCAGATCCAGACTCTGGGCCATATCCCTGATATAACGTCTCCTGCTCTCCTCCCGGACAATGCTGGCCCCGCTGTAATGGTAGGCATAGCGGAGTATCATGAAAAATACAGAGTGAAAGGTTCCAAAAGTCACTCCTGCGTCCTTCATGCCTTCAAACTGCTCAAATCTTTTCTTCATCTCTGCCGCTGCAGCCCGGGTAAAGGTGATTACCAGAATATTAGCGGGATTGATACCCATCTGCTCAATCAGAAAACGGATTCTCCAGGTGATCACCAGGGTCTTGCCTGACCCCGGTCCCGCCAGGACCATGGCCGGCCCCTGGCCGTGCATGATTGCTTCTTTTTGTCGGTCATTAAAAAGCTGATCCATCTATAATCCTTCCATTATAAATTATATGTCCCGGTGGACATCTGTTATCATAAACAGTTCCATTTTACTCATCCCTGACAAAATATTCAACCATTTCCCAATCGGAAAGCTCTCTGAAAAAAGGATTTGGGAAAGAACGGATAAACAAAATGAAAAAAGGATGCCCCGAAGAACATCCTTTAATCTATACAAAATGAAATTGTACACTTGAATTATTTTGCTACAGATTTGAGATACTCCTTAACCTCTGCCTCTGTTGCAAGAGTAAGAGCATGTCTTGCTACCTTCTTAGCCTCTTCCATAGTCCATGCAGAGATGGTCTTTCTGGTTCTGAGGATAGATGTAGCACTCACGCTGAACTCATCCATGCCGAATGCAAGCAGCAGTGGTGTCAGCAGCGGATCTGCGGCTGCCTCTCCACACATACCTACCATAGCACCGCCGGCCTTACCAGCCTTGATGACTCTCTCGATGGCACGGATTACTGCCGGGTTGTAAGCGGAGTAGAGATAAGCTACGTCCGGATTACCACGGTCTGCACACATGGTGTAACCGGTCAGGTCATTAGTACCGATAGAGAAGAAATCTGCCTCCTTGGCAAATACGTCTGCCATGAGAGCGGATGCAGGTGTCTCAATCATGATACCAACCTGGATATCCTTGTCGTAAGGAATCTCTTTCTCATCGAACTCACACATAATGTCGTTAAGGATCGTCTTAACCTGACGAAGCTCTTCAATGCAGGTAACCATGGGAACCATGATCTTGATATCGCCGTAAGCGGAAGCCCGGAGAAGAGCTTTCAGCTGCGGACGGTAAATGTCATCAACTCTGTTGAGACAGAGACGAACTGCACGGTAGCCAAGGAAAGGATTCTCCTCCTTGGGCAGCTGAAGGTAAGGAATCTCCTTATCTCCACCTACATCCAGGGTACGGATGATTACCGGCTTGTCACCGAGTGTCTCG
>CAMOZD010000207.1 GCA_946630645.1 uncultured Lachnospiraceae bacterium | reverse complement strand
CCATCGATGACCCGGCCCTGCTTAATGAGGACAAGCTGGCGGTGATCATGGGTAATGAAGGAGAAGGTCTGCCTGAGGAGACCCTGGACCAGTGTGACTACACGGTTATTATTCCCATGAAAAACGGGGTGGATTCTCTCAATGTGGCGGCGGCTTCCGCCGTGGCCTTCTGGCAGCTGGGCAGGAGGGGATAAGACCTCTCTACTCTTAAAAACACCTGATAGAAATATTTTTTCCATTTGAAAAAAAAACCTTGTTAGCACCGCAAAAAAATGTTTAAAATTTAACAAAAAAAGCTTGATGTTATAGCTCAAAAAAGGTATAGTAAGGATACAAGTTTATATTAATGTTTTATCTTTAGGAGGAACTTATATGCAGACAAGAGATGTTGTAATCGTTAGTGCATGTCGTACAGCAATCGGTAAGTTTTTAGGTGAGTTTAAGAATACTTCAGCAAGAGAGCTGGCAATCGCAGTTGGTACAGAAGCCATCAAGCGTGCAGGGATCGAAGCTACAGATGTTGATGAGATTGTTATGGGTCAGGTTTACTCAGGAATGCAGGGATCTCTGCCGGCACGTCAGGTTTCCATGCGTCTTGGTATGAGCATCGAGAGCAACGCTGTTTCTGTTAACCAGAACTGTGCTTCCGGTATGAGAGCTCTGGAGATCGCCTGTGACGATATCCAGCTTGGCAAGACTGACATCGGTCTCGTAATCGGTGTTGAAAACATGACACAGGTTCCTTTCCTTCTGCCCAAGGCACGTATGGGCTATCGTATGGGAAGTATCCCCAACCAGGGCGGCGCTGAGCTTTATGACGCACTGCTTCACGATGCTCTTTATGATGAGCTCTCCGGCGGCCACATGGGCGTAACCGCTGACAACGTAGCCAAGCTTTATAATATTACCCGTGAAGAGTGTGACGAGCTGGCTGTTATGAGCCATGAGCGTGCATGCAGGGCCACAAAAGAAGGCAAGTTCAAAGATGAGATGATCGATATCGTTGAGCACACCAGGAAGGGTGACAAGATTCACAATACTGATGAGCATAAGATCGAAGGATGTAACATGGAGACCATCTCCAAGCTTCGTCCCGTATTTACAAAAGACGGTGTTACCACAGCTGCCAATGCTTCCGGTATCAATGATGCTGCTGCAGCAGTAATCGTTATGTCCCTTGACAAGGCAAAAGAACTGGGAATCGAGCCTATGGCTAAGATGATCCACATCTGCGGCAAGGGTGTTGACGCCAGCGTTATGGGCCTTGGACCGGCTGTTGCCATTCCGAAATGTCTTGACGCTGCAGGCGTTAAGTTTGAAGACGTTGATTACTGGGAGGTTAACGAGGCTTTCGCAGCTCAGTTCATCGGTGTTGAGCGTAAGCTGAAAGAGGATTATGGTTATATCGTAGACCGCAATAAGACCAACCTGAACGGTTCCGGTATCTCCCTGGGTCATCCCGTAGGATGCTCCGCTCTTCGTATCATCGTAACTATGTTATACGAGATGAAGAGACAGGATGCCAAGATTGGTTGTGCTTCCCTCTGTGTAGGCGGCGGCCCGGCTATGGCTTCCCTCTGGACCCGCGAGATCTAATCCTCATCCGGCCATTTGACATTTTCCAGATGACAGGTCCGGCCTGCTGGGTCGGACAGCAGATAAGCTTTTCCTCAGGAAGAGTTTATCTTCCGGCATAATATGAACGCAGACCCCTGGCTGCAGACTGATGGTTTTGATGACCATCCGTCTGTACCGGGGGTTTTTATTTATTCTTTTATTGCAAAAAAGAGTCGGCAACCCTCCTTTACGTTGTTATTTTAAAAGGAATCTGATAAATTATGGTTAAGGAAGAATTGCCGGCTGACAGCCGGTCAAGGGAGGGGAATATTATGAAAGAAAAATGCTATAGTGGTTCTTTGACAGATGCCGTTTCCAAACGGGAGATCCTACACCAGAACCTGGCCCGGCAGGCAGCGGAGGAGGGGATTACCCTTCTTAAGAACAAAGACAGCCTGCTGCCCCTGGACCTGAAGAAAAAAGTAGCCCTCTATGGCAGTGGGGCTCTTTATACTTTGAAAGGAGGTACCGGGTCCGGAGATGTCAACAGCCGTAAGACCTGCAGCCTTTTAGAAGGGATGGACAAAGAAGGATTCCAGATCAGCAGCCGGCCGTGGCTTGATGACTATGTCCCGGTCTACGAGACCGCCCGGGCAGCCTGGAGGGAAGAGATACTAAAAGAAGCCGGAAGGTCGGCCGATGGCAATGCCTTGTTCGATGTCTATTCCTCCCATCCTTTTTCCGCTCCTGCCGGCAGGTTTTTAGAAGCCTCAGACCTGGCCCTCTCTGGTACTGACACAGCCATCTTTGTCATAAGCAGACAGGCCGGGGAGGGGAAGGACCGGGAGATTGTTAAAGGGGATTACTATCTCAGCGACTATGAAGAAAGGATGATTCAGGATCTGGCCGAATCCTATGATAAGCTTATCCTCATCATTAATTCCGGAGGTCCCATTGACCTTTCCTTCAGTGACCAGTTCGACCAGATCAAGGCCATATTATACATTTCCCAGCCTGGTATGGCAGGAGGGGAGGCCGCAGCCCGGATCCTGTCCGGCAAGACCTGTCCCAGTGGCCGTCTCAGTTCAAGCTGGGCCTATCATTACAAGGATTATCCCAATGCGGCTAATTTCAGTCACAACAACGGCGATCTCGAAAGAGAAATCTATTCCGAAGGAATCTTTGTCGGTTACCGCTATTTTGATTCCTTTGGCGTGAAGGTAAGGTATCCCTTTGGCTATGGTCAAAGCTATACCAGGTTCTCTATAAGCTCTGGCCTTGTCAGCCGGGATGAGGAAAGAGGCTGCTGCCGGATCAATTATAAGACTAAGGTGAAAAACACGGGTAAAAGACCTGGAAAGGAAGTAGTCCAGCTCTACGCCCTCTGTCCCCAGACCCTGCAGATCCGGGAATTAAAACAGCTTTGTGCCTTTGCCAAAACAGACCTTTTAGAACCGGGTCAGGAGACGGAACTCTGCCTGTCCTTTGACCTGACCGGTCTTGCTTCCTTTTGTGAAAAAGACAGCAGTTACAGGCTGGCTAAAGGCACCTACTACCTTATGGCAGGTAACTCCTCGGCCAATCTGACCCCGGCGGCTGCCCTCCATCTGGATTCTGAAGTCCTGGTCAGAAAGGTAAGTCCGGTCTGCCAGCCTGAAAGTCCCCTGAAGGATATGGCTCCCTACATAGACCGGCTTGAGGATGCCTACCGGAAGATAGCGGAAAAAGCCAGGAAAATGGGAGTACCGGTCCTTAATATCAGAGGCAGGATTCTGGAGAAAAGCTGTGCCCGGGCCCTGCAGGATCACCGGCAAGAGCCGGCACAAGCTCCAAAGAAGCAGGCAGCCGGGACTGTAGTCAGGGATTATATAGACCGGCTCAGTCTTGATGA
>CAMOZD010000206.1 GCA_946630645.1 uncultured Lachnospiraceae bacterium | reverse complement strand
CAGCTGGGGAGTTAGCGGCGTCCTGTACCTGCAATCCGCTATAGCAGGAGTGATGACTGGCCCCGGATGACCTACTGATGGAGCTGCCCTTTGTAAGTGGTGTTGACAATTGGGTCTCGCGCAACAGGAACCTCTGAACCGTGTCAGGTCGGGAACGAAGCAGCACTAAGGAGACCCTCTTGTGTGCCGTGAGGGTGCCTGGTTCGAGCTAACTGCAGAGGTACCGTCTGTTGGTAGGCATACAAAGCCAGTCGCACGGTTTTTTATGCCAATCTATCAGATATAATGTAATAACAATATAATAACAGATTACTTTACAGAGATAAAAAGTATGCCGCGCTGACGGTCCGATTCAAATAAACCGGTCCCTGGCGCGGCATTTTTAATTTCTATTCAGGTAATAATCCGGACAAGTTTTTTCTATTAAAAGAGGAAAGCAAAAGAGAAAAAGACAGCCGGTAAAATAATCTGGGCAGCCGGCAAAAACATGCAGGCTTTGAGCCGGATTATTATGGATCAGCGTTGATCTCTGTCAATGAATTCCAGACTTATGGTACAGATCGCAGCATAGATCAGGCAAAAGAGGGCAAGGTAGCCCCAGCGGTCAAGGACATTGGATTTCTTGTACTCATAAATCTTTCTGTAGGTATAGCGGGAGATGGCCATGTTAACCTGGTCGTCAATGGTTTCGTCCAGCTTCTCCGCATAATCCGGGGGAAGGTTTTCCTTTAATTCCTGGATGGCATCTATGTTCTGAATAATTGCCGCCTCATCCCTGACCATCTGGGAAGGAATCTCATTGAGGTTGGCCTCCACACAGAGTATTCTCTGGCCCCACTTGGCTATGGTGATATTTGAGAAGGACTTTGCCAGACCGGTCAGGGGGAAAACAGTACCGGAGAAAATGAGCTGAAAGATAAGCACAATGGGCATAACCGTCATGGCAGCGGTCGTATTCTTTACCATGGCAGATATAGCCAGGCCCAGAACATCAGAAGAGTAAAGGACCAGGAAAAAGGTGGTGAAAAGGTCGATGAAAAAACTTCCGAAAACCAGTCCCCTTGCAGGGAAGGGAAGGATCAGGTCGTAGATCAGGGTCATAATCAGAGCCTGGATCAGGCATACAAGGGCCTGGAAGAGCATATGGGCAGCCACATAGGATGTGATGTGGAGACCTGTCCGGTGCTCTCTTTTTATGATGGCCCGCTCCCTGCAGATATTCTGGATGGAATTAAAGATTCCAATCCAGACACAGGAAGAGATAATGGCAAAAAAGCCTGACCTGGTCCCCTCTTTGAGGACAAAGATAGACCCACGGAGAACAAGGGAAAGGATGAGGGAGATAGCACCGGCAAAGATCAGCACCTTCCAATCCTTTTCATTCATAAATATTCTGTAAAATTTACCAAAATATACTTTTGTCTGGCCCAGGCGGCCAGTTCTCTCATTATCCATCAATATTCTCCTTCACTAATGAAAACTTCTCGATAAACTGGTCTGCCAGGCCCTCTCCACCCTCATCGGGGCGGTTGATCCGGCGGACGATACCTTCAAGACTGTCGCTTTCGAAAAAGTCCAAAGCTTCCCCCACAGTGCCGAAGAAGGCCAGATGACCTACATTATCTTTTACACCCTTGGCAAGAACGATGATTTTGTCAAAAAGGTCGGAAACCCGGTCCGGCTGGTGGGTGATGACGAGAACAATCCGCTCTTCGTCGGCAATGATGCGCAGGTCTTCCATGAGTGACCTGGCCATGATGCCGTCAAGACCTGAGTCGGGCTCATCCAGGAAGAAAAGGGTAGGGTCGGCGATGTATTCCACGGCGATGCTCAGCCTCTTACGCTGGCCGCCTGAGAGCTTGGATACCAGAGAAGCGCTCTCCCTGTCCAGTCCAAAAGTATTAAGGACTTCCTGAATCCGCTGCTTTTTTTCTTCTTCAGGAATCTTTTTAGGCATTTTCATATCAGCGGCATTTGCCAGGGTATCGAGGACTGTGTCATCCAGTCGCAGCAGGTCCTGCTGGGGTACGAAGCCTATGATGTATTTCATCTGGTCATAATTCTTATAGATATCAATATCGCCTTCACGGATCGTTCCGGTGGCTTTCTCATAACCCATGACCGCATTAATAAAGGTGGTCTTACCTGCTCCGGACCCGCCCAGGACCATAACCATCTCACCGGGGCGGATAGTCATGTCAATATTGGACAGCAGGATCTGTTTGCGGAAGAAGTTCCGGACACTTCTTTCTTCAATATGTATGGACAGATTATTCTTGAAGGTCTGCACATGATTATAATAGAGAAGCTGGTCCTGATAAAAGAAAATACTGTTTCCAATCAGGATGACATCCATGGGGGAAAGCTTTTTCCTATCTTTGACCTTGCGGTGGTTGACCTGTATGCCAAACTGGGTATTATGGTCACCCACATACCAGCCATCAGCCAGCTTTTCCAGAATGGCAAAGCGCTTGGGAAGGGCACTGGATATGGCGGATACCTCTTCATCTCCGTCGGTCAGCTCTTCACTTCTGCTGATATAGAGCTGCTCGTCGGCATTGCAGAGGTTGAGAGACTTCCACTGGACCTTGGCATCCCTGGGGTCGTAGCGGTTATCATAGAAAATAGTTACGGCAGGACCTTCATCCTTATAAATTTGGATAACATCACCATAGGAAAGGGAAACCTTATAGGCCCCGTCAAAAGCATCAGAACCCAGAACCTGCTCATTAACCCGGACTTTGTCGCCGCGGACCATGGATTCGAAAACATAACCCTGGCCTTTCTTTATAAAAACGCCCTGGAGATCTTCTAGAGCATCAGAATCAAGCCTGATCTGGGCGGTTGAAGTGTCATTGTCTCTTCCCATAGTCATGGTATCTTCATTGAGCATGATCTGTTGGATCGGGTGATTGGCAATACTTACAATAATAAATGCCGTTGGAAGAGATTTTTTCCCGGGCATATCAGCTGCATTTACTTTTTCCGGCATGCTATGGCCTCCTGTCTTCAGAAAATATAATTTAAGGATATCATAACATATTTGTGAAAAATAGAAAACAAAGGAAGAAAGCGTATAAAAAAGAACTTATGGGGACAGGAAAGATCCGGATGAGAGTTCACAAAATGTTCACAAAAAATATTAGCACTCAGACTTGACGAGTGCTAATAAACGTGTTATATTACAGCTGTAACAAGGAAATAGCAAATGACTACAACACCGAGAGGAAGAAGGAAGAGGCTTCCGGGAAAAGAAAAGAGTTGATGATTATGGGTGAGATTTCCACCCGGATCCAGTCCGACAGATTCCGGTGCTGCCATATATAATTGAAAGGAGACATGACTCATGTATATGCCAAGTATTTTTAGTAACAATTTTGTAGATGACTTTTTTGATGATATGTTCCCGGTAAGAGGACAGCTTACCAGACCGGTCCAGAATCTGATGA
>CAMOZD010000205.1 GCA_946630645.1 uncultured Lachnospiraceae bacterium | reverse complement strand
TGTAGGAGCCTACGAGGCAGGCAAGATGACTGCCGAGAAGGTGGAGGAGTATGTCAATAAGGTTTGTCCTACCTGCGGATCCTGCTCCGGTATGTATACGGCTAATTCCATGAACTGTATGACAGAGGTTATCGGTATGGGTCTCAAGGGCAACGGAACCATTCCGGCTGTTTACTCTGAGAGAATCCGTCTGGCCAAGCATGCAGGTATGGCTGTTATGGATATGTACAGAAAGAATATCCGCCCCAGTGACATCATGACCAAGGAGGCTTTCGAGAACTGTCTGACCGTAGATATGGCCCTGGGCTGTTCCACTAACACCATGCTTCATCTGCCGGCCATCGCCTATGAAGCAGGAATCGAGCTTAACATGGAGATTGCCAATGATGTCAGCAAGAGAACTCCTAATCTCTGTCATCTGGCACCGGCTGGTCCTACTTATATGGAAGACCTCAATGAGGCAGGCGGTGTCTATGCTGTCATGAATGAGCTGAGCAAAAAGGGTCTTCTCCATGAGGAATGTATGACAGTAACCGGCAAGACCGTCGGTGAAAATATTAAGAATTGTATCAATCTGGATCCCAATGTCATCCGTCCTATTGATAACCCCTACCTGAAGGAGGGTGGTATCGCCGTACTCAAGGGCAACCTGGCACCAGATACAGGTATAGTTAAACAGTCAGCAGTTGTGCCTGAGATGATGGTTCATGAAGGCCCGGCCAGGGTTTTTGACTGTGAGGAAGATGCCATCGAAGCCATCAAGGGAGGAAAGATTGTTCCTGGTGATGTAGTGGTCATCCGTTACGAAGGCCCTAAGGGTGGCCCTGGTATGAGAGAGATGCTCAATCCTACCTCAGCTATCGCAGGTATGGGTCTGGGAAGCTCTGTAGCTCTCATCACAGACGGCCGTTTCTCCGGCGCTTCCCGCGGCGCTTCCATCGGACATGTATCCCCTGAGGCTGCCGTAGGCGGTCCCATCGCCCTGGTCCAGGAAGGAGATATCATCAAGATCGATATCCCCAACAATACACTGAATATGGATGTCTCTGAGGAAGAACTTGAAGCCCGCCGTGCCGCATGGCAGCCCAGAGAGCCCAGGATTAAAGAAGGTTATCTCCTCCGTTATGCGGCCTTGGTTACCTCCGGCAACAGAGGTGCGGTACTCGATGTCAATCAGATTAAATAATATAAAAATAAGCTAGGTTAGAGAGGATATTATAGAAGATGAAGCAGTTACTTAGTGGTTCTGAAATCGTTATAGAATGTTTGAAAGAGCAGAAGGTAGACACAGTCTTCGGCTACCCTGGCGGAGCCATTCTGAATATCTACGATGAATTATATAAGCACAGTGATGAGATCCACCATGTTCTCACCTCCCATGAGCAGGGAGCCTCCCATGCCGCCGACGGCTATGCCAGGGCAACAGGCAAGGTAGGTGTCTGTATGGCTACTTCCGGCCCCGGAGCCACCAATCTGGTAACCGGCCTGGCCACAGCCTACATGGACTCCATCCCGGTGGTGGCCATCACTGCTAATGTGGGTGTCAGCCTGCTGGGAAAAGATTCTTTCCAGGAGATCGATATCAAGGGTGTGACCATGCCCATTACCAAGCATAATTACATCGTCAAAGATATCAATGTTCTGGCGGCTACCATCCGTGATGCCTTCCGCATTGCCAACAGTGGCAGAAAGGGACCTGTCCTTGTAGATATTACCAAGGATGTTACCGATCCCAAAAATAAGGTGATTTTTGAATCCTTTACCCCGGCGCCCATCCACCCTGTATGCGAGACTATCCAGGAGAAGGCTATATTAAAGGCTATCGACCAGATTAAAAAGGCAAAGAGACCCTACGTTTTACTGGGCGGAGGCTGTGTCCTGTCCAATGCCAGTAAAGAAGTCAGGGAATTTGTCAGAAAGATAGACGCACCGGTTTGTGACACCCTCATGGGTAAGGGCGTTTATCCGGGAACAGACCCTCTTTACACAGGCATGCTGGGTATGCACGGCACCAAGACCTCCAATATCGGCGTTTCAAAGTGTGATCTTCTGATAGCTGTAGGCTGCCGTTTCAGTGACCGGGTTTACGGCAACGCCAAAACCTTTGCCAAACATGCCAAGATCATCCAGATCGATATTGACCCGGCTGAGATCAATAAGAATATTATTGTAGACACTTCCATCGTGGGAGATGTCAAGGCAGTGATGACCATCTTTAACCGGAGACTTGACAAACTTGACCATAAGGAATGGGTTGACCAGGTCAAAGATATGAAAGAAAAATATCCCCTGTCCTACCACCAGGATGTCCTGGCCGGACCGGCAGTGGTTGAGAAAATCTATGAGATGACCAAGGGTGACGCTATTATTACTACGGAAGTGGGCCAGCACCAGATGTGGGCCGCCCAGTTCTACAAGTATGACCGCCCCCGTCAGTTCCTGACCTCCGGTGGTGCCGGAACCATGGGTTATGGCCTTGGAGCCTCCATCGGTGCCAAGTGTGGCTGTCCTGATAAAACCGTGGTCAATATTGCCGGTGACGGCTGCTTCCGCATGAATATGAATGAGATTGCCACAGCCACCAGGTCCGGGATTCCCATTATAGAAGTGGTAGTCAATAACCATGTACTGGGTATGGTACGCCAGTGGCAGAATCTTTTCTATGGCCAGCGCTATTCCCACACGACCCTGACTGACAAGGTGGACTTTGTCAAGCTGGCGGAAGCCATGGGAGCCAGGGCTAAGAGAGTAACCACCATAGAAGAGTTTGAGGCAGCCTTTGCGGAGGCCATGGCCTGTGGAGAGCCCTACCTGATCGACTGTATTATCGACAGCGATGAAAAGGTATGGCCCATGGTTGCACCCGGCGGGTCCATCAGCGACGCTTTTGACGAGAAGGATATGCTGGAGAAGCAAAAAGACAAATAAACAGTTGACGTTTTTCAAGGAATTATATATTATTGTAACGTTGCAGTTCAAACAAAGATATATTTCAGTTATTTGAAACTGATGCTTGAGGCAGCCAGGAGGATTCCCCTGCTTTTCCCTGGAAACCAGCCGGCCGGAATCCCCTGCAGTCCTCTGGATGTATATACAAAAGAAGAGTTAATAAAGGAGTTTTTTACCCATGTTTCACTACAAATGCTTAAACAATATTTCCAAGAAGGGTCTTTCCAAGTTCGGAAAGGACTTTCAGGAGGTCAATGACATCGTTGACGCCGACGCAGTGCTGGTCAGGAGCGCGTCCATGCATGATATGCAGGACATGCCCCATCTTCTTGCAGTAGCCAGGGCCGGTGCCGGAGTCAATAATATTCCTGTCCACGAATATGCGGAGAAGGGAATCGTTGTATTTAATACACCCGGTGCAAATGCCAATGCTGTTAAAGAACTGGTGATTGCCGGTATGCTTCTGGCCTCCAGAGATATTATCGGCGGCAATGAGTGGGTGGAAGAGA
>CAMOZD010000204.1 GCA_946630645.1 uncultured Lachnospiraceae bacterium | reverse complement strand
CCAAAGGGCCGGTTTTATGCCCCTTGGTCAATATGCCTTGATCTGGCCGGCAGGCTTTATATTGCTGTCATCAAAAAAAGCCTTGCGCCCATACCGAGGATTTTCTGAGCTTAGCTTTCGCGCCGGGCGGCTGTCTGAGCCTGCGTTAGCAGGCGAGTTCCGCAGGAGGCGCGAATTATAAGCGGCGAAAGAAAATCCGATGGTATAGCAGGATTTTTTTGAGACATGCATATAAGCTGCCGGCCAGATCACTTGCAGCGAAGAGGCAAACAGTTTGCCGGCCTCATCAGGGATTTTTCAAGAGGTATTATTGTTTGATCCTTGCGGCCAGGCCGACCCAGTCTTTCATGTGGTTGACTTCCAGCAGTTCTAATCCGTTGGCCAGGACCGCTTCTTTTACGGCCTCCTCCATGGTGTTGATAATTCCTGATGCGATGAAAATGCCTCCTTCTTTTAGGAGAGGCTTAACCAGGCCTGACAAGGGGATGATCACATCTGCCAGAATATTGGCCACGATCAGGTCGTATTTGACGGACCCGTTCACCATGGCAACCTCAGAAGCCTGGGCCGGATCCAGGATATTTACCTGGCAGATGTCGACCTGGTCTTCTGTCACATGGTTCATTTCAAAATTCTCCTCAGAAGCCCGGATGGCATTGGGATCGATGTCCGTGGCTGAAGCATGGCCGGCCCCCAGCTTGAGGCCTATGATGGACAGTATACCGCTGCCGGTACCAACATCTAAAAGGCTGGCGCCCGGCTTCACATATTTTTTCAGCATGGAAATACAGAGCTTGGTCGTCTCATGGGACCCGCTTCCAAAGGCTGTGCCCGGATCGATTTCCACGACGATATCGTCTTCCTTCTGGTCCTCTAAAGTCTCCCAGGAGGGCTTGATGACAATGTTGTCATCCAGACGGAAGGGTTTAAAAAAGACCTTCCAGTTATTGATCCAGTCCTCCTCCTGGGTAACATCAAAAGAAATCTCTCCGCTGCCCATGGGAAGAAAGGCCCTGAGTTCTTCGATTTTGGCCCGGATCTTCCCCACAACCTGATCCAGGTCTTCCTTTTCATCCACGTAACAGGATACCCTGGCCCGGCCATCGTCGGGGGCAATCTCATCGGGAAGGAGGTCCACATACATTATTTTTCTGTCCTCCTCGGACAGGGGCACATGGTCTTCAATCTCAACACCTTCCATACCCATTTCTGTCAGTTCGTAGCTGAGCATATCCTCAGCAGCTGTTGTTGTCTCAATAGTTAACTTATTCCATTTCATAATATCACCTGTCTTCTCTGCCGGAGCCGGCCTCCTGACCCGGATTCCCGGTCCTTTATCCTATATTAAGCTGCTTATCCTTTATACAGCCGGCTGTCAGGATCTGTCAGCAACTTAACTTTCATTATAACCATAAAAGGAGCAAATGTCAGCAGTTGCTTTTGCCGGATTCCCGGGAAGCCGGCGTCAGGCAAAAGACATTCACCGCCTATACCTAATCTACCAGCATAAAATCCCTGAAAATATAGTCGCTGACATCAATGCCCTTTTCCGTCAGTCTCAGCCGGTCTCCCAGGGTCTCAAGATGGCCGGACTTCTCATAGGTCCTGACCACATTGCCGTAGACCTGGTCCAGGGACCTGCCGAAGTCTTGGCCAAAGGAAGAGATTGATACGCCCTCCCTCTTTCTTAGTCCCAGAAACATATATTCCTCCATCCGGTCCTCCAGGGTCAGGATGGTATAATCCGGCCTCTTCCCATAAGGAAGCCAGGGGCTTTCCAGATAGGTCTTCATAATCCGGCTGTTGCTGAAGCGGCAAAAAGTGGGGGTCCCTTCTGCCGGGCTGTCGGAAGCCTGCTCCACCGGCAGGTAGGAGGCGGCCCCCAGGCCCAGGCCAAGATAGGGCAGACCGGACCAGTAGCCCAGATTGTGGCGGCATTCTTTTCCCGGCAGGGCATAGTTGGAGATCTCATAGCGCCGGTAGCCGGCCTCCTCCAGCCTCTGTCCTGTCTCCCGGTACATGGCCCGGTCAGCTTCCTCATCAGGAAGGGCTGCCAGCAATTTGTCTGACCTGGCAAGGGGGGTCCCCTCCTCCACAATCAGGCTGTAAGAGGAAATGTGTTCCGGCCTCAGGCCTGTCACCAGGTCCAGGGTCTTTTTGTAATCTTCCAGGCTCTGACCCGGCAAGCCGCTCATAATATCTATATTTATATTGGTAAATCCACAGCGTCGGGCCTCCTCGTAATTATCCAGGAACTGATCCAGGCTGTGGATCCTGCCCAGCATGACCAGGGCCTGGTCAGAGGCGGACTGGAGTCCTATGCTGAGACGGTTGAAACCTGCCTGCCGAAAGGCCTCCAGCTTGTCATGGCTGAGGGTCCCGGGATTAGCCTCCAGACTGATCTCGGCCTCCCGGTCCAGGCGGAAAGATGCCCTGATGGCATCCATGAGGCCGGTCATCTGGTTTCCGTCCAGCAAAGAGGGGGTCCCGCCGCCAAAAAACACACTGGTCACCAGCCGGGAAGTATCCCCGCCGGCCCGGATTTCTTCCCGGAGAGCCTGGCAGTAGCGCTCCATAAGCTCCCGGGAATCACTTCCGCTGGCAAAAGAAAGGAAATCACAGTAATTACATTTTCTGACACAAAAGGGGATATGGACATATAATTCCAGAACCCCGGACTTTTGCTGCATGGGTCATTCCTCCTTCCAATCTTTACCGGCTTTCCGGCTAAAGGGCTGTCACCGGCCCATTGTAACTTTGCCGGTCTTTCGTTTATGGACTATTACTGCTTTTTTTATCTTTACCGGCTTTCCGGCCAAGGGCTGTCACCGGCCCATTGTAACTTTGCCAGTCTTTCGTCTATGGACTGTTACCGGCCTGTCAGCCATTGACAGACTTACTGCCTTTTGCCGGACTTCCAGTCATTAAAAAGGACCGGCGTATGCTTTAGAGCACCTGTCCCGCCGGCCCACTATATCTATTATATCTGCTATATCTGCTTTATCCTGTTATCCTGCTGCCTGCCGGCATCAGTCCTCACTGAGCTTGAGGACTGCCATAAAGGCCTTCTGGGGTACTTCCACAGCGCCCACCTGGCGCATCCTCTTCTTACCTTCCTTCTGTTTCTCTAAAAGCTTCTTCTTTCTGGTGATATCACCACCGTAGCACTTGGCCAGAACATCCTTGCGGACGGCCTTGACCGTCTCCCGGGCGATGATCTTACTTCCGATGGCTGCCTGGATGGGAATCTCAAAAAGATGTCTGGGAATCTCTCCTTTCAGGGTCTCACACATCTTGCGGCCCCTCTCGTAGGCCGTGGAAGCATGAACGATAAAGGACAGGGCATCCACCGGCTCCCGGTTAATCAGGATATCCAGCTTAACCAGGTCAGACCGCTGATAACCCTTCAGCTCATAATCGAAGGAGGCATAGCCCCTGGACCTGGACTTCAAGGCATCAAAGAAGTCATAGATAATCTCATTGAG
>CAMOZD010000203.1 GCA_946630645.1 uncultured Lachnospiraceae bacterium | reverse complement strand
TCTGCTGCTGGACCTGACATACGGTCATAAGGAAGAGAAGAATATCAGCTCCTTTGATGAGTATTTCACCAGAATGAATGCCAAGAAGGCCATGAGTTCAACAGATCCGTCCGTTGCCGCAACGGCAGAGATGCTGCTCTTCCAGTACCTCTTTGATTCCGGTCATGACTCTGTGGTTGCTAACCGGACAGTCTTCGGAACCATTGACCCGTCCAATGTAGATAGAGTCGTTGAGGATATCAAGGAATCCGATGAAGGCCAGGATCTCTTTGACGAGGGTCAGGCCATCACGGAAGATACCGGAATCGGTGATGCCATTATAGGCTCCCTCCTGGAAAAAGGCTTCAAGCTTCCTGAGGTTGTACCGCTTATTGCCTGGACCATATATTTTGATAATGTCAGAGCAAAGGATTATGGTACGGAGAGGATCGATTATACCGATGATACGGCGGTGATCTATTTCAATTCCTTCCTCCATGATTACACCCGGAATCCTTCCTATTACCTGGCTCCTGTTACTAAGGACGATGAGTCCTTATCCAACTTTGCCTTCCTCTATGACTGTTTCAATGACATCAAGAAGCATAAGGAAGTAAAAAATGTTGTAATTAACATCTGTGATAATGGCGGCGGCTATGCCGCTGGCTTGATTGGCGTTCTTGGCTTCCTCTCCAAAGACGGTGAAGTGAAATTCACCAATATGGATATGCTGACAGGAAGTTACAGGGAAGAGTACTATCATGTTGACACCAATCTGGACGGTGTGGCTGACGACAAAGACGGCTACGGCGGCCAGTATGATTTCTACATTATGACCAGCGGATCTTCCTATTCCTGTGCTAATGCCCTTCCCTATTATGCCCAGAAGGAAGGCCTTGCCAAGATTATCGGAACAAATCCCGGCGGTGGTGACTGTGTAGTAGGAACTTTTGTGGACGCTTACGGTTACTTCTGTGTATACTCCGGCTCCAAGAAGCTGGGAACCATGGAGGGTAAGAAATTTGTCTCCGACGAAAAAGCCACCAAGGTTGATCTTAATATGATGCCTTCCATCGGCGATATCACTGAGGTTCCCTGGTATAATCCGGAAGGAATTGCTGACGCGGTTCACCAGTACCAGAACGGGGCTAAAAAGATCAAATACAATGATAAGAGCGACGAAGAGAAGATCAGCGACCTTATCCTCAAACTTTTAGAGCATGTGCAGGAAGTCCAGGAAAGAAATAATCAGGCTAAGCAGGACCAGGCTCAGACCAGCGAGGCATCCACTGAGAAATAAGCTTTTGGAGCGGATCTTGTTAGGAACGGTCCCCTGGGAAAATATTTCCCCAGCAGCAGGAACCCATAGAATATGTCCAGGATATGATATTAGCATATACAAGTGGATATGAGCTGATAATGTAGACTGCTATATGGGCTGCCATACTATGGTGGTCCATATAGTTCGTATAGCTGTTACTGATTAATAATTATCAATAGTATTATTGATAGTATTATTATAGAAGAAAAAGAATAGGAAAGTATGCAGAGAATGGTTAAAGGAGGTAAAATCCATGAAAAAGTTCAGCATTTTTCTGGCCTGCTGTCTGCTGGCCCTGTTGGCAGCGGTCTCCGGCCCCGGGGCTGTCCGGGCTAAAGAAGCGGAAGATGGAACCACAGGCAAGGGGACGGAAGACCTGATTCAGGTCAAGGATGCAGATAACATGACCAAGGCGAAACTGGAGGGGAATCTCCTGAAGATCAGGACCCGGGAGGATTTCCAGATGGGGTCCACAGACCAGCTTGCCATAGACCCGGACATCGCCCAGGGCGCCCTTAAGCTGGAGGATGGAGCCCTGGAAGGAAGCTTCGTATCCGCCATTTACGAGGGGGCCAGCTTCACCACCATGGTGGCCTGCTGGAATGCCTCCATCTACGATGGAACAGAGGTGGAAGTCTGGGCCAGGGCCAGACAGGACGGAGTCTGGACTGACTGGCTGACCTGGGGTAAATATACGCCTTACGATTCTCGGGGGTCCAAAGACCACAAAGACTGCAGCCAGGCCAATGTGGACCAGGATACCTTTTCCATGAAAGATGACAAGACAGCCGACGCCGTCCAGATGATGGTTCAGCTGCGCAGGGATAAGGCGGAGACAGCCAGCCCTGTGGTCCGTATGCTGTCCATGACCTTCAAGGGTGGGGACATGGTTCCCGTCTACGCCGAAGAGCCGGTAGAGGACCTGCCGGACCAGGTCATGATTCAGGCACCTGCCTACTCCCAGAAAGTCCGCCATCCCGATCTGGAGGCTGACATCTGCAGCCCCACAGCCCTGACGGTTCTCATGAACAGCCGGGACCCGGAACTGGCTCTGCTGCCGGAGGAACTGGCCCTCAACATGAAGGATGAGGCGGAAGACATCTTCGGAAGCTGGAGCTTTGGCGTGGCCAGCGCCGGTCTCTACGGCTTCCAGGCTTATCCCCAGTTCTGTGACAAGAATATTATTCTCCAGGAACTGGCCAAGGAACACAGCCTTGCCGTAACTTTAAAATATACCAATAATAAAGACTCGGCTGACCTGCCCTACTTAGAAGGGGTTGCCGGTGAGACCAAGGGCCATCTGATCGCCTTGATCGGTTATGTCTATGAGGACGGCATCCAGGATGATGACCATCTCTACATCTATGCCAGCGATTCTTTCTGCGACAGTGACCAGGCTGCCTACAGAAAATATAAGTGGACCCAGCTGGAAGCTTGTATCAAGGGCCTGGCCTATATTCTTCCCGACAGCCAGAGAGAGGTGGAAGATCCCTATATTACAGGAGTGACCAGAGAAGAAGTTGACCTGGCAGCTGTGGAAGGCCAGGAGAACAGCTACCGCTTTAAGCAGGACGGACAGAATCTGGATATGACCCGCTTTAGCAAGGGTAAAGGCATCCTGGCCTGTACCGTGGACGGTGTCAAGGTTGATATGACCGAAGGCCTGACGGAGGCTGATTCCTCCTTTGTCTATGAGAAAGCCGTCCAGAGCCCCGTCAATGATGTCTTCTTTTATGACATCCCCTGCAATGACGACGGCAGTATCCGGCTGAACCGGGAGGCCGTCTTTGAGAAGATGGGCATAGAGGACAAGGGCCAGGCTATCACAGTATATGCCATGCCTGACAGAGGCTACCGCTATCAGGCGACCTTGAATTAGGATTTACCGAATCTCCGGGGATGTTTATATAGTTTAATATTTTTTTATAAAAATATAAAAAATCATATTAATAAATCAAAAGAATAGTGATATAATAAATTTGCTTATTTTTTATAACTGTGTACTATGTCATAAAACCTTGTAAGTAACTTAATTGGAAAAAGGCCTGCAGAAAGGTGTAAGATTATATATCTGAAGCCTTCTACAGATGCTTTGGACTTATATATAAGGACCGCCTGATGACAGAGACAGTACATGACAAATTTTTTTTAGATGGAGTGTAGTAATGAGTTTATCCAAGAAAGTAT
>CAMOZD010000202.1 GCA_946630645.1 uncultured Lachnospiraceae bacterium | reverse complement strand
AAGGTCATCGCCTCCAACGGACACGTGAGAGACCTGCCCGAGAGTACCATGGGTATTGATGTGGATCATGACTATGAGCCAAAATATATAACAATCCGCGGAAAAGGGGATATCCTTGCCCAGCTGAGAAAGGAAGTCAAGAAGGCAGATAGAGTTTTTCTTGCTACTGACCCGGACCGGGAAGGCGAGGCCATATCCTGGCATCTTTATAATGCCCTGAAGCTCCAGGATAAAAAGTGTTCACGGATTACTTTTAATGAGATTACCAAGGATGCCGTAAAAAGTTCCATTAAGAAGTCCAGGGATATCGATATGGACCTGGTTGACGCCCAGCAGGCCAGACGGGTTCTGGACAGGATTGTAGGCTATAAGATCAGTCCTATCCTCTGGAAGAAGATTAAGAGGGGACTGTCAGCAGGCCGCGTCCAGTCTGTCGCCCTGCATCTGATCAAGGACAGGGAAGACCAGGTTAATGCCTTTATTCCAGAAGAGTACTGGAGTCTTTCTGTAGACCTGCAGACTGAACTTGCCAAAAAGCCTTTGGAAGCTGTCCTTGTTTCTGACGCCAATGGTAAGATTAAAATTCATAACAGGAAACAGGTTGAGAAGATTATCGAAGACCTCGGAAAGGAAAGGTTCCAGATTTCTTCCGTGAAAACCGGCGAGAGAAGGAAGAAACCACCTCTGCCCTTTACCACCAGTACCCTGCAGCAGGAGGCCTCCCGTAGACTCAATATGAGTCCCCAGAAGACCATGAGACTGGCCCAGGAGCTTTACGAGGGTGTTCCGGTCAAAAGGAGAGGTAATGTGGGTCTCATCTCTTATCTCAGAACGGACTCTACCAGAATATCTGAAACGGCCGACGCCCATTGTAAGGAATACATCAGACAGCATTATGGGGAAGAATTTGTGGGGAATCCCACTGCAGGAAAGAAGGCTGGCAGCGGCAAGATCCAGGACGCCCATGAGGCGATCCGGCCCACAGACAGCAGCCTTGATCCTGAAACCCTGAAACCCCAGCTTTCCAAAGACCTTTACAGGCTTTATCATCTGATCTGGACCCGCTTTCTTGCCAGCAGGATGAAGGATGCAGTCTATGAGACCAAGTCCATCAGGATTAAGGCAGGAGACTACGGTTTTAATGTCTCCGGCAGCCGGATTAAGTTTGACGGTTTCCTGGCAGTTTACAAAGACGACAGTGAGAAGTCAACCCTGAGTCCCCTGATCCGCAAGATTGATGCAGACACGGAGATCCGGGCCACTGACTATCATCCTGAGCAACATTTTACCCAGCCGCCGGCCCACTACACGGAAGCTTCCCTTGTAAAAGACCTGGAAGAACTGGGAATCGGAAGACCAAGCACCTACGCACCCACCATATCTACTTTACTCGCCAGAAGATATATTGTGAAAGAGAAAAAGAATCTCTATATCACAGAGCTGGGAGAAGCGGTTAATGAGATGATGGTAGAAGGCTTCCCTACGATAGTGGATGTGCATTTTACCGCCACTATGGAATCTCTTCTTGACGGTGTTGAGGATGGCAAGGTCCGCTGGAAAACCATTGTGGAGAACTTTTATCCTGATATGGAAAAAGCAGTGGATGCCGCTGAGAAGGAACTGGCGGAAATAAAGATAGAGGACGAGGTTTCTGATGAGATCTGCGAACTCTGTGGCAGAAATATGGTGGTTAAATATGGCCCCCACGGAAAGTTCCTGGCCTGCCCGGGCTTCCCGGAATGCCGCTATACCATGCCTTATTTTGAAAAGACAGGAATCAGCTGTCCTAAGTGCGGTAAAGATATTGTACTCAAAAAGACCAAGAAGGGTAGAAAGTACTACGGCTGTATCGGTTATCCTGAATGTGATTTTATGAGCTGGCAGAAACCATCTGCCCATGCCTGCAGTAAATGTGGCTCCTATATGGTAGAAAAGGGTAAGAAACTGGTCTGCAGTAATCCTGAATGTGGTTATGTCACCCAGAAGGAAGAGGACCAGACCTCCAAATAATCTATGGAACTCCTGAGTAATCTCACAGCTGCCTGCCGGACTATGTGAACAGGTCCGGACCCGGGCCGGATTATTCAGGAGTTTTTTAGCTGCCTTTGTCAGGCCCATAAATATAATTTTTTTAATTGTTCATATTTCTGATTTATTTGAAAAAAAATAAAAAATAATCTCTCCAACTGTTGAGAACCGGATGTAAATGTGATAAACTTAAGCCAAATGAATTATTGTCTGTAAATATGCTGTTGAATGGGGAAAATTCACAGCATTTTTCTTGACGAAGAGTTAAATATTATAGATTTAGCGGAGGTATGTATGAGCGTACAATTGCTTGATAAAACAAGGAAGATCAATAAACTATTACACAATAATAATTCCCACAAGGTAGTTTTTAATGACATCTGCCAGGTCCTTAGTGACATACTTGAATCAAATGCCCTGGTGATTAGTCGTAAGGGCAAGCTTCTTGGCATAAAGAACCGCGAGGGTACCAGGGCCATAGACCAGCTTATCACCAATCAGGTCGGATCCTATATTGACAACATGCTTAATGAGAGACTTCTTGGAGTACTTTCTACCAAAGAAAATGTAAACCTGGAGACTCTGGGTTTTGAATTTGAAGGTATGGATCAGTGTCAGGCCATTATCACCCCCATCGATATCGCCGGAGAAAGGCTGGGAACCATTTTCCTCTACCGTGATGAAAGGCAGTATGAGATTGACGATATCATTCTTGTGGAGTACGGGACTACGGTGGTAGGTCTGGAGATGATGAGATCGGTCAACGAGGAAAACGCAGAAGAAAACCGGAAGATCGCTATCGTAAAATCAGCTATTTCCACTCTTTCCTTTTCCGAACTGGAGGCTATCCAGCATATCTTTGATGAGCTGGGAGGATCCGAGGGCATCCTGGTGGCCAGCAAGATTGCCGATAAGGTAGGTATCACCAGGTCGGTGATCGTTAATGCCTTAAGAAAGTTTGAGAGTGCCGGAGTGATCGAATCACGGTCATCAGGCATGAAGGGGACCTATATCAAGGTACTCAACGACGTGGTATTTGACGAGTTAAAACAGCTTAAAAAGTAATAGGGCTTATCCTGTATTTTGCAAGTGCTTTTTTGGCATCTGTCCTATAATAGATTTAAGAAGAATAAGGAATTGCCTGCATGAGCGGGCAGACCACAGGTATTAAAAGAAAACACAGATTACCAAAGAACAGATTATTTTAGAAGTCATTATGGAGGGGAAACATGGATAACTATAAGATCACTCAGTATTCTGTGAACAGTATTCTGGGATTCGTGGAGAATTCACAGATTGCCATTCCAGAGATTCAGAGACCCTTTGTCTGGAAACCCAAAGAAGTTAAGGACCTGATAGATTCTCTATACCAGGGCTATCCCATAGGCTATCTGATCGTCTGGCAGAATACCCAGGTAAGAGTCCGGGGGTTCGGCAAGGGAGGGTCCAAGAAGATCCTC
>CAMOZD010000201.1 GCA_946630645.1 uncultured Lachnospiraceae bacterium | reverse complement strand
TCCGGTCCAGAACGGTCATGGTAAAGGTGTCGCCTTCCTTCATCTGGTCCAGGTCAGTAAAAAGCTTGGCCGAGGGCAGCCCCCGGTGGCCGGAAACTACGCAGTGGGTACTGGGACCACCTACGGGCAGGGAAGTTCCTGCCAGGTGACCTATGGCAATCTGCAGAACCGACTCCTCCGTGCCATGATAAATGGGCAGGGTAATCTGGATCTTGGGAATGTCGATATAGCCCATGATACCGTTACCCGTCACATCCAGCAGGGCATCATACTGCTTGGCCTGGTCTTTGGATAAGTCCCATAGGTTGCCGGTCCTGGCCAAAGCCGCATTATAGGCCTCTGCATCAGCGATCAGTTTATCATAGTCTTCCTTATCCAACTTGGATACGGCCTCCACGTAGGAGGCAACAGCCCTGGACTGATGAAAAGAATTATACCAGTCAGCAAAGGAAGGGTAGGCGATCAGGCCAGCTCCGATCAGGCCGATGATGATCAGGATGATAGTTGTGAGATTATTCTTTAACCATTTCTTCATTGTGTTTATGTACCATAAGTGCAACCGTCTCCGTCTCTGAACCAAACCCCTGTCTCCTAAGGCATCGGTGTCATCTACAATCCAGGTTTATCAAGACGGAAGAGGCCGCTAAAATCCATTAAACGGTTTCATTATATTCTACCATATCGAATCCCTTTAATTCAATATAAAGAGCAAAGAAATCACTGATTTTGTTATAAATTAGCATAAAATGCTTCAGGATTCTGCCAGTCTCCCAGCCAGGCCCTTATTTTAGAAGGTCTTTCATATAATTCAATTCCCCTGCCGCCTCAGGTCTGTGGAGGTCACTGTAATCAAAGAGGGCAAAACCGGCCAGAGACTTCTGTTTTGATACCAGTTTAATCTGACGGGCGATGATATCGTCCCGGACCAGCCACTCACTGACTGGATTATTATCTTCATCCCCCAGGCCTGCCTTGTAGAGGGCCAGACCCACTAAGAGAGCCATCCTGTCACTCCGCTCCAAGCCCATCCAGGCCTTGAGGCAGCTCTTAAAGGCCTCGGAGGAAAGGCTTCCATCGGGATTCTTTCTCTCAAAACCCCAGTAGATCTGGGGTACCAGGTAGTCCACATAGCCCGGGTCCCTGAGCCAGCTGTCTATATCTACAAAGTGCTTAGAGTCACTGCGAAGTTCCTCCAGGTTGCCCGCCGGGCTGACGCCTACCAGGACCTCCGGCCGGACCGCATGGACCCTTTTATAGACTTTTTTCATAAAGCGGTTGATGTTATCCCGCCTCCAGTCCCCTATGGACAGGGAAGAACCGGAAGCCTCATAATCCAGCTTATCAAAGGAGAAGGCCGGGTCAGAGTCATCCAGGGCCGGATAGAAATAATCATCCAGGTGGACCCCATCCACGGGATAGTTCCTAACCAGGTCTTCTATGGTCTTGACCAGATAGTCTCTGACTTCCTTTTTGGAAGGATTCAGGTAATGAAGACCCATATGCTCTAAAATATAGCGCTTCTCCCGCCGCTCTCTCCAGAGGCGGCTCAGGAGGCTGTCAGCCGGAATATCCCGGGCAGACACACCTTCGATGGCATTGGGGTCTTTGGCGGTCCCGTCTGCGGAGGTAATCCGGAAAGGATTAAACCAGGCATGGACCTTGAGGCCCCTGCTGTGGGCCGCTTCCAACATAATAGCCAGAGGATCATAGGGGGTATTCAGGCCCATTCTGCCACTGACATACTTGGACATGGGAAAGCCCGGATCCTTCAGGTAGTAGGCATCGGAATGGCTGTGAACATGGAGAAATACCGTATTCAGGCCCAGGCCAGAAATCTCCTCCATAATCCTGTCCGCCTCCTGGCGGAAGGCCGTTTCCTCCCTGGGCATGGCATTCCAGTCGTAGAAGGAAAACCAGATGGCCCGGACCGGAGCCTTTCTAACCTTTTCCTCGGCAGTCACGGACAAGGGCTTTACGGCTGTCAGGGCAAGGAGAAAAAAGGCCAGCTGCAAACAGGCAAGGCGGGTCAGACCCAGCCAGCAAAAACATTTCCTATAAGGCATATTTCCAGCTCCCATATCAGAACATATCCGGTAGCAGCTTCCAGAAGGAGCCGTCACTTTCCAGAACATATTCCTGGCCTCCGATCTTAATGAGGCCGACGGAATCAAAGTCAAAGACACTCTCGGTCCCATCCTGGAGATAGTAGGTGATCCTGCACTTCTTGGGGTTATTCTGGTCTTCTGTCTGGCCTACCACGATCATATCTGTCATGGCCCGGTAGATCTTTCTGATCTGCTGCTCATCTTCTGTGGTATAAACCCGGGACTGGTCAATCTGCTCGACCAATTCCATATCCCGGTCCACAGGACCGCCCTCTTCCGTAGAGGTCTTCTCCTGGGTTTTCTGGGAGTCTTTCTTCTCCACCCAGACCATCTCTATGGGCTCACATACTATACGGGTAGGAATCTTGCCGTCTTCCATGTCCCTTACCAGCTGCTGCTGGTCAGACCGGGTATCAAAAATCAGAAGAAAGGCCCGGACATTATCCTCATGGCCTTCCGAAACCTGGGCTGATTTTTTATTGTCGCAGGCCCCCAGAAAAAGAAGGGAGGTCAGCAACAGGGCCAGGGTCAGGCTATACAAGGCCAATTTATTATATTTATGTCTCATCATGATCCAGACCAAGTCCTTTCTTTGAAATGTCTTAAACAGTCCCAGGGGCAGGCCCCTGGGACCACCCACTGCCAAAGCTGTTAAGTCTCTCTTTTCTGTCTTATTCTACCACAGATTGGCAAAGATTTCTATCCCGAGGTCAGTATCGGAAAGGTGTTTTTTAGGAAGTCCTCCCCTTTTTTGAAAAAGAGATATGGATACAGGCAAGGAATCAGTTCCAAAGTAAGGGTTTACAAATATTTTCCAGGACATTATCCTTGTAAAATGTAATAATATAAAATAGTATAAATTTATAGGGAAAAACAGTATTCGCTTAGCATAATATAAGTTTAAAGCAATGCTTGCAAACAAGAGGATTCCCCAAGAATCCCAAAAGAATAATGAACAGCAGAAATGCTATCCTATAAATCTGTCCTGTTAAGAAAGGAGCATTCTATGGATTACGGTTTTACTATCTTAATGCTGATCTTCTCAGCCGCCATACAGGGCTATGCAGCCATACTGGCCATCACAAAAAATTATGATTTGCTGCCACGCAGGGCCGCCATTGCCACAAATCCCAAAGACAAGAAAAAGTATACCCTGCAGCTGGCCAAGGTCCTTGCTCTTGTGGGCCTGGTACCGGCCTTATGTGGAATCGTGGGCATCTGGAGTCCGGCAGGAGCCGCCATAGCTGCCCCCGTTGGCCTGGTGGTGACCTTCTGGTTTGGGGCTAAGTTTATGAAAGACGTCATGTGATAAGAGATGAAAGTTTGTGAGAAAAGGGAAATAATTTGCGACCCTGTTCGCTATGGCCCTAATCGTATTCAGAAA
>CAMOZD010000200.1 GCA_946630645.1 uncultured Lachnospiraceae bacterium | reverse complement strand
GATTTCCCTCTGCATTTGCAACCTGTCCGGGATTTCCTTCTGCATCTGTAATCTGTCCGGGATTTCCCTCTGCATTTGCAACCTGTCCGGGATTTCCTTCTGCATCTGTAATCTGGCCGGGTCCTGCTTCCCTATCTCCTGCCTGGTCCCCGGCCGCCTGCCGCTTTTTCTTCTTGCCGCCCCGCTTCTTCTTGCCCACACTGTAGAGGTTCATAGCCTCGTCTATCTGGTCCGAAGCGAAGAGCTCTGCCGCCTTGACCGCCTTATCCAGGGCCTGGTCGATGGCTTCAGCCTCCTCCCCCTGGAAGCGGCTCAGCACATAGTCGGCCAGGTCCATGTCAGGATGGCGCTCACCGCCTATGCCCACCCGGATCCGGGGAAAGGCGTCGCTGCCCAGATGGTTGATGATGCTTTTCATCCCGTTATGGCCGCCGGCACTGCCCTTTTTGCGGATTCGCAGCATACCCGGCTCCAGACTGATGTCGTCATAGATGATCAGTACATCCTCTGGTTCTATCTTAAAGAAATCAGCCGCCATCCGGATGCTTTCCCCGCTCAGGTTCATGAAAGTCAGGGGCTTCATGAGCAGGACCTTCTGGCCTCCCAGGAAGCAGCTGGCCGTCATGGCCTTAAATTTGTGATTATTTATAGAGATATTCTGGTCTTTAGCCAGACGGTCTATGGCCATAAAACCTATGTTATGTCTTGTTCCTTTATATTTATCCGTCGGGTTACCGAGGCCGGCAATAATCTTCATGGGGCCATCCTTTCTGTCCTCTGTATTTTTTCTGAATAGATCAAATATATTTATCATCCCTGCTCCCATCTAGCCAAAAAGGAAATCCGCGACTCTCTCCGTATTCCTGTCATCAAAATATTCATTGTGAAGCCTGGCAAAGGCCTTGACCTTTTCCAGGTCCCAGCCCTTTTTCTCTATGGTATCAATCAGGTCTTCCATGCTGTGGAGGACCGGGCCCGGAGCCGTCTGTCTGTAATCAAAATAGAAATTCCTGTCCTTGTCCAGGTACCAGTCCTCATCAAAGGCATAGAGGACGATGGGCCTGGCCAGGAGGGAGTACTCGACTGCCACCGAAGAATAATCGGCGATCAGCAGGTCGGTCATACAAAGCAGCCGTCTGATATTGGGATAGTCCGTCAGGTCCACTACCCCCTCCGGGATAGACGAAGACTGGATCTGGGGATGAAGCCTGACTGCCAGGCAATACTGGTCCCCCAGCCGGCAGTCAAATTCCTCAAAGTCAAAATGATCAAGGAGTTCCCTGTCCCTGGCGGGATCATCCCGGAAGGTGGGCGCATAGAGGGCCAGCTTCTTGCCCCGCAGGGACGGGTACCTGTCCTCCAGCTTCCTCCTGTGGGAAGACATGACCGGATCCTGGCTGCCGGTCCTGGTCCGCCGCCTGGCCTCCTCCTTCATCATCCGGAAATAATAGTCAGCCTGGGGGCAGCCCACACAGACCACCTTTTCTTCCGGGACGATAAAAGCCTCCCGGTAATTGTCCTTGATGCTCTGGGAACTGGCCAGGATATAATCCACATTTTTGTTCACGTCCTCAAGCTCCCGGCGCAGCCAGGGCTCCAGATCCAGGGATCCGCCGAACTTTTTAAAGGACCCCATGCCATGCCAGAGCTGGACCACCCTGGTCTCCCCGGAAAGCTTCATATAAGCCATGGGCATGAAATTATCGTTGAGGAAAATCCAGGACGAGGTGGCCAGCAGATAAGCCTTGCGGGTAAAAAGCCTGACCAGACCGAAGAGATTGGAAGGGCTCATCCGGTAATCCGCCTGGCGGATCACATGAAATACCAAAGGCAGGCCCCGGCGCTTACATTCCCTCTCCAGCTCATAAAGGCTGCCACTTCCTCCCGTATCCAGTTTCTCAACCAGGGTAACCCTGTTCTTTTTCACAGGAAATATCCTGAAAAAATTCACGCACATGGCGAAAATCTTATTCTGATTCACAATCTACTCCTCCTCTGTCCCCGGTTACTTATCAAAAAGACTGTACCTTTTCAAAAGAATGTTATCATTTAAAAAACCATTCCTTTTCAAAATGGCTGTCACTTTTCATATTGACGGTCATTTCTCATAATAGCTGTCACAGTTTCCATAAATCAATCTAGTATATCATATACATGGATTATTGACAAAGCGACATTTAACAACTGCTTTTTTACAATAAGCTCCAGACCAGCCCCCTGCTTGCCGGCAAATGCCGTTTAGCGCCATAATTATTTTGCCAGGACAGCTGATGACTTCCTCTTTACTTACTGGTGAAATGGCATCCCAGGCCCTCTTTTTCCTGTCAGGGCTGCATGTTTGTTCACATTTCTTTCACAGGACCTTCAAAAACTAATCACATTTTATCGATATCATCTAATTGTAAAAGCGAACAACTTTTAAAATTTTTCATACTTTTCTCCTCAAAGGCAGCCCTTACCAGGCTGCCTCTCCTTATGGGCTGAAGGTTGCGGACTGCAGATTATAATTTATGGTCCACAATCAGGGACCAACAGCCCGCTGGCCATAAAAACCGATTTCTGGCTGCCAATGAATTGGTCCTATATAATAAACTTTCCACTCCCTGCAACAAAAACCCTGGCACACAGGATACCCCGGCTGCTTTCACAGCCGGGGTTAACCATCATATCTCTATATCCTGTATATTTACTATAATCTAATCTGCACGACCTGCCTACTCCGGATATCCGTTAGATTTCCGGGGAGATCTCCTGGGGCATCTTCTCGTATTCGCTCAGAATCCTTTGCTGTAATTCTGTCCTGGTTTCTGAGTTGATAGGATGAGCGATGTCTCGATATTCCCCGTCTGCTGCCTTACGGCTTGGCATTGCAATAAATAATCCTTTTTCTCCGTCAATGATCTTAATGTCATGAACGACGAAGGCGTTATCAAATGTCACTGATACGACTGCCTTCATTTTTCCTTCCTTTGAGATCTGTCGGATCCGTATATCCGTAATCTGCATATCTTTTCCCCCATAGAATGATCAGAGGATGTACCTCACATTCTTTTCTATTACAATCTTGATCTCCTCCTCGGAGCCAACGTAATTGGTTCCGGGCCGGAGTGTATCGCGACTTTCAACGATGCAGTTCTCAATGTAGGAATCGTCGCCAATATAAACGTCATTTAAAACTATCGAATTCTTAATAGTACAGTTGTTGCCGATGTATACATCCTTAAACAGGACGGAATTCTCAACCTTTCCATTGATAATGCAGCCGGATGAAACGATACTGTTGCTCACATCTGAGCCGGCATTATATTTGGCTGGCGGAAGGTCATCCACCTTGGAATAGATGTCCGGATACTGTTTAAAGAAGTAATCTCTCACATCTTTCTTCAGGAAATCCATATTTGTCTTGTAATAGGATTCCACGGTTGCTATGTTTCTCCAGTAGGTATCCAGCTTGTATCCGTAGATCTTGCGGACATTCCGGTAGCGGAC
>CAMOZD010000199.1 GCA_946630645.1 uncultured Lachnospiraceae bacterium | reverse complement strand
GGAGGAAAGGCTTCTCTTACAGCCATCAACCTTGCCGGCAAGCATGGGACCGCCGCTGACAAAGACTGTGGGAACATTGATTCTGGCAGCTGCCATCAGCAGGCCGGGTACATTCTTATCACAGTTGGGAATCATAACCAGGGCGTCAAACTGGTGGGCCTTGGCCATACATTCTGTGGAATCGGCAATCAGCTCCCTGGTCACCAGGGAATACTTCATTCCGATGTGGCCCATGGCGATTCCGTCACAGACAGCAATGGCCGGGAATACGATCGGAGTTCCTCCTGCCATGGCTACGCCCAGCTTCACTGCCTCACAGATCTTATCCAGGTTCATATGGCCCGGAACGATCTCATTATAAGAACAGCAGATACCTACAAGAGGTCTCTCCATCTCTTCTTTTGTATAGCCTAACGCATTAAACAAGGACCGGTGGGGTGCCTGCTGCATACCTTTTTTAACCTGATCACTCTTCATGATAAAATACCCTCCCGGCGTCATCTGTGACACCGGTTCCTTTCATTTAAAAAATAAAATAATTATTTATTAAGAAAAAATAACTCTATATTACAGAATATGAAAAAACAAGTGAAAAACCGTCTCTGTCCCTGCCTTCGTCAGATTCTCTCCACAATAAGGTCCCCCATCTCCCGGGTTCCCACCTGGGTCATGCCTTCAGACATAATATCCACAGTGCGGTAACCATCTTCCAGAACCTTCTTGACAGCCGCGTCAATATCGTCAGCAGCCTCGTCAAGGTTCAGGGAATAACGCAGCAGCATGGAAGCAGACAGGATGGTGGCGATTGGATTAGCTATATTCTGGCCCGCGATATCAGGGGCAGACCCATGGCTGGGCTCATAAAGTCCGAAGGAATCCTCCCTGAGGCTGGCTGAACTCAGCATACCGATGGAACCGGTAACCATGCTGGCCTCGTCAGATAAGATATCACCGAACATATTTTCCGTGAGAATAACATCAAACTGTTTGGGATCACGGACCAGCTGCATGGCCGCATTATCGACCAGCATATGCTCATATTCCACCTCCGGATAATCCATGGCCACTTCATTGACAATCTTTCTCCAGAGTCTGGAGGAATCAAGAACATTGGCCTTGTCCACACTGGTGACCTTCTTTCTTCTCTTCATGGCGATGTCAAAGCCCCTGAGGGCGATCCGGCGGATCTCATCCTCCCCATAAGTGAGGGTATCGACAGCCTTCTCAATGCCATCTTCCACGTAAGTGCGGCGCTCTCCGAAATAAAGACCACCGGTCAGCTCTCTCATAACAACAAGGTCAAAACCGTCCCCGATAATCTCATCACGTAAGGGACAGGCTGCCTTCAGTTCCTCATAAAGATAGGCCGGCCTCATATTGGCAAAGAGGCCCAGTCCCTTCCGGATGGCCAGAAGACCTGCCTCCGGTCTGAGATTGGCAGGCAGCTTGTACCAGGGAGATGTGGTCGTATTGCCGCCGATAGATCCCATGAGGACAGCGTCCATCTTGCCCGCTGTTTCCAGGGCTTCCTTGGTAAGGGGCTCACCGGCCGCGTCGATGGAGGCTCCTCCGAGCAGAATCTCTGTATAGTCAAATTCCTGACCATACTTTTCAGCGACCTTGTCAAGCACCTTTACAGCTTCAGCCACAATCTCGGGTCCGATCCCGTCACCTCTTATCACACCAATTTTAAAAGCCATAGTCTCACGCCTTTCCACATGTTTTTTCTGATTATCATTAACTAAGCAAGGCAGTCCTCTCTTTCCCGGTCTGCTTTTTAAAGCCGGCGTCAGAGAATAAAGGAACTGCAATTATATATAATAACTCATTTTTTACTGAGAATCAATTCATTTCCTTTTTAAAACCATACATTCTTAATGAATATATATCCATCTAAACCAAAAGCTGACAGAATTCCCCTTTTTACAAAAGTCTCATTCGGGAAGATTAGCCGGCAGGTTTTTCTGTTTTATCAATCTCTTTCTTTTCTTCAGTCCCGGCTGGTTTTTCTGTCTTATCAGTCTCCTTCTTTTCTTCAGTCCCGGCTGGTTTTTCTGTCTTATCAGTCTCTTTCTTTTCTTCTGTCCCAGTCTGCTTTTCCTGCCCACCGTTCTCTTTCTTTTCTGTCCCGGCCGGCTCTTCTGAAGGCTGGTCCTTATATTTTTCACGGTTCTTTTTTATTTTTTTCTTAATATCCTTACGCAGCTTCTTCCAGGCTTTGGGATGCTCCACATAGTAAAGGGGGCACATCTTTCCGGTCACATCATAGTGGCGGATCACCTGCTTTTCCGTCAGGTCATAGGTCCTGCAAAGCCATTCTGCCAGTCTCACCAGAGACTTACGGGTCTTTTTATTAAATTTACCACTGGAGGTTTCATGGCAGCATTCTATGGAAACGGTATCAACGTTCCTGTCCTTAGAGGCGTAGGCCATCTCCCCGAGAGGAATACACTGGAGAATCTCTCCCTCCAGACCAATGATATAGTGGCTGGAAACCTTTCTGGTATGGGTTTTGCCCAGGCTGTTGAAATAATCTCTGTTCTCCTTGGCGGTACTGCCCGGATTTTGCACATAATGGACCACAATCCCTTTTACCTTCTTCAGGACTTTCTGACTCCTGCTGTATTTATTGGGCTTGAGAAAATCCTCGGTAATCTCAGGAGCCCCGGGTGCCCCGGGAACCTGGCCTGCATTTTGATACTTTTCCTCCCCTTCTTCTTTGGAGGATTCCTCCTCGGCCTTTTGCCCTGTGCCGGTCTGCCCGTCTGCCATCTGCGTTCCTTCCATAAAGGCTGTCGCCTCTTCTTTTTTCCCGGACAAACTACCGGAAATCCTGCTGGAAATATTAATAATGACAAGCATACAGACCAGAAAGGTAATCAATGCTGCCAGGAGGGTCTGCCAGGAGGATGGAAATGATTTATGAAAATGTGTCTCTTTTCTTCTGTGTCTCATGGTCCCAAACCTTTTTTTGTCTCACAGGCACAAGTCTGTTCTTCCTCTGTCTCTCACTGGTCCTGCTTTTCTTTTAAAAAGCTGCCGGACCCCTGCTTTTCCATACCACCGGCCAGGCCTGGATTTTCCAGGCAGCAGACGGATCTGATAATATATCAAGGGGAGGCACACCAAAGGCATACCTCCCCACAGATACATATATCATGCTTAAGCAGCTTCAGTCTCAGTCTTTTCCACTGAGTTTCGCATCGATGGCTGCCGCCGCCTTCTTTCCGGCTCCCATAGCCAGAATTACTGTAGCAGCACCTGTAACAGTATCTCCTCCGGCGTAAACATTTTCCTTGGAGGACTCCATGGTCTCCTCATTAACAATAATACCGCCCCATCTCTGGGTATCAAGACCCGGTGTGGTCTGGCGGATCAGTGGATTGGGACTCTGGCCAATGGCAATGATCACTGTCTCCAGGTCCATGACATAGTTGGACCCTTCTACAGGCACAGGCCGGCGTCTTCCGGATGCGTCCGGCTCACCCAGTTCCTGTTTGACTACC
>CAMOZD010000198.1 GCA_946630645.1 uncultured Lachnospiraceae bacterium | reverse complement strand
TAAGATCAAGACGATCTTCTGGGCATTTAATATTGTAGACTATACTCCCTTTATCACGGCTGAGGCCAGCCTGGATAACGGAGATAAAGTAGATGTGACCGGAACCTGGTTCAACCACCACATGGACCTGCCCACCGGTGAGGCTTTAGATGCCGGTGTGGCATCTTTGAGAAGCTGGTGGGAGATCAAGGACGGTGACTGGATTGATGAGCAGGGAAAAGACAGTTCCAGCATGGCCATGGTAGGAGCGGCCCTGGCGGAAAAAGAAAAGATTTCTGTGGGAGATACCATCCATGTGACCGGGTCCCAGGGAGAAAATGACCTGAAAGTTGCCGGGATTTTTGATGCCGGTGGCGAGGAGGACGATTTGATCTATGTGACAGTAGACACGGCCCAGGCCCTGGGTGGTCTGGACGGCAAGATCGACAGTATAGAGGTTTCGGCCCTGACCACACCGGACAATGAGCTGGCGGAGAAAGCGGCCAAGGATCCCGGATCCCTGTCCGTATCCCAGTATGAGACCTGGTACTGTACGGCCTATGTAAGCTCCATCTGTTACCAGATTGAGGAGGTTATCACAGATTCTGTGGCTTCCGCAGTCCGCCAGGTAGCGGATTCAGAGGGCCAGATTCTGGAGAAGACCCAGCTGCTGATGATCCTGATTACCATACTCTCTATGATTGGAGCAGCCCTGGGTATCTGTAACCTGGTTACGGCTTCCGTTATGGAGCGGTCCCAGGAGATTGGCCTCATGAAGGCCATCGGTGCCCACAACAGGTCTATCACAGGATTGATTCTGACAGAGATTATGTGCACGGCCGTCATTGGTGGTGTGCTTGGATTCTTTGCCGGGATGGGCTTTGCCCAGATTGTGGGCCATTCCGTTTTTAATTCAGCCATATCCATGAGACCTATGGTCATACCGGTGGTGGCTGTGCTTGTTGCCATTGTAACCCTCATTGGTTGTATTCCTGCGATCCGTATGCTGCTTAACCTGCGGCCCACGGAAGTTTTGCATGGTAGATAAGGAGCGAAGTAATGAAAAAGAGGAAAATGTATTTTCGTATGATTACTGCTTCGCTTTTGAGAAGGCGATCCAGAATGGTTATAGCCCTGCTGGCTATCTCCATCGGTGCCATGATCCTGTCCGGTCTGCTGACCATCTATTATGACGTGCCCAGGCAGATGAGAGCACAGTTCAGAAATTACGGTGCCAACATGATCTTCACAGCCACGGGTGACAGTATCATTCCTGAGGATGTGGATAAGGCGGCTGCTCTGATTCCTTCCGACAAGCTGGTGGGTATGGCTCCCTACCGTTATGATACAGTGAGGATCAATGACCGGCCTGTCATGGCTGCGGCCACAGACATGAAGGGAGCGGAAAAGACCAGTCCCTTCTGGAAGGTAGACGGAGATTGGCCGGCCCAATCCGGCGAGATTATGGTCGGAAAGAATGTGGCGGAAACCTATAATCTGAAGCCGGGCAAAAGGGTTACCTGTACCTTTGCTCCGGAAAAGGAAGAGGAGAAAGGACCGGCTGCTGAGGCTGGAGAGAACCAGGGCGGCACAGACAAGGCCGCTGAGGCCACCACAGAAGAGGAAGTAGTTCTCGATAATTATATCGACTTTACAGTGACAGGTATTCTGGATACTGGTGGTAAGGAAGAGAATTATGTCTATATGAATCTGCAGGATATGGAAGAATTGACTGGTAAGGAGACAGTCTATGATATCTGCGAGCTTTCCGTATCTGCCAATGCCAAAGAACTGGAGACCATAGCTGACCAGATTACGGAATCTGTGGATGGAATCAATGCCCGTCTGGTCAAGCGGGTGACCCAGTCAGAGACCACGGTTCTGAACAAGCTCCAGGCTCTGGTGCTGCTGGTTACCGTGATTGTCCTGGCTCTGACCATGATCTGCGTGGCTACGACCATGACGGCCGTGGTGGCGGAACGGAGAAAAGAAATCGGCCTGCGTAAAGCTCTGGGAGCCAGCAATAAGAGTATCGTTGAAGAGTTTATGGGCGAAGGTCTGGTCCTGGGAGCCGTTGGCGGCTTGCTTGGCTCCATACTGGGCTTCGTCTTTGCCCAGGTGGTATCCATGAATGTATTCAACAGTTCCATCACTCTCATGCCCTGGCTGGTGCCCCTGACCGTGATTGCTTCTGTTCTGGTTACAGGATTAGCCTGCCTGATCCCCATCAGAAGTGCTGTCGATGTTGACCCTGCCCTCGTGCTGAAAGGAGAATAAGACATGAGCCTTTTGGAATTAAAAAATGTCTCAAAAATATACGGCAGCCTTCATGCCCTCGACCATGTAAACATTAAGGTGGAAAAGGGAGAATGGCTGGCAATCATGGGACCCTCCGGTTCCGGGAAAAGTACTATGATGAATATCATCGGTGCCCTTGATAAAGCCACAGAAGGAGAGATTCTTCTGGATGGTGTGGATATCGCCAAAAAAAGTGCCAGCGCCCTGACCGACATCCGGAGGGATAAGATCGGTCTGATCTTCCAGCAGTTCCACCTGGTCAGCTATTTGACTGCCGTGGAAAATGTCATGCTGGCCCAGTATTACCATAGTGTGCCTGATGAAAAGGAGGCCCTGGAGGCCCTGGACCGGGCAGGCCTTTCCGAGCGGGCCCACCACTATCCCAGTCAGCTTTCCGGTGGAGAGCAGCAGCGTGTCTGCGTGGCCAGAGCCCTGATTAATTATCCGGAGATCATCCTGGCCGACGAGCCTACCGGCAACCTGGATGAGGCCAATGAAGAGATCGTAGTGGAGCTCTTCCGCAAGCTTCATGAGGATGGGACAACCTTGATTGTGGTTACCCATAACCCGGAGGTGGCCGAGGTAGCCCAGAGGACCATCGTCCTTCGTAACGGCAAGGTGGACCACGAGACGATTAATGAAAACTTTACTGGAAAAATCAAGCATATTACCCTACAATAATCATGTGGAAAAAAGGAGAAAAAGTATGGCTAAAAAGACATGGAAATTAGTCATGGCCACCGGCCTGTGTGCTCTGATGCTGGCAGGCTGCGGCGGGAAGAATGTCTCCTACAAGGATGGGGACTATGAAGGTAAGAGTTCTGTTTATGAAAATGATGATGGAACCGATGACGGCAATGGTTATGGTGTGGTAAATATCACCATCAAGGATGGAGCCATCGCTGCCTGTACCTACCAGACCTATGAAGTAGACGGGACTCTGAAAGATAAGGATTACGGCAAGGAAGATGGCCGTATTGCCAACAAGGACTACTATAACAAGGCCCAGAAGGCTAACGCTGCCTGTGCAGAGTATGCGGACATGCTCGTACAGAACGGCCAGCTGGATGGCATCGATTCTATCAGCGGCGCCACCATCAACTACAATGAGTTTGTGGAGGCTGTTGAGAATGCTCTGAAGGAAGCAGAAGAATGAGATTTTTAAGGCATGTTTTTATCATTGCCGTGTCACTTCTTCTCCTGGTCGGCCTTCCCCTCTACCGGACAGGAGCCG
>CAMOZD010000197.1 GCA_946630645.1 uncultured Lachnospiraceae bacterium | reverse complement strand
GCCGAGGGCGGCAAACATTTTCTCCTGGACGTCGTTCTGATGGATACGGACACTGCCGCCGCCCAGCTCGGTTCCGTTAAGGACGATATCGTAGGCCTTGGCGCGAACCTTGCCAGGGTCGGAATCGATAAGATCCAGGTCTTCTTCCATAGGCATGGTGAAGGGGTGGTGCATGGCTGTGTAACGGCCTTCTTCCTCTGACCACTCCAGCAGGGGGAATTCCGTAATCCATACAAAACGGAATTCTGACTTGTCTAAGAGGCCCAGCTCTTCTGCGAACTGCAGACGGAGGGCGCCCAGTACGTCACAAACTACCTTGAACTGGTCAGCGGCAAAGACGATCAGGTCGCCCTTTTCGCCGCCCATGGCTGTGATGATTTCCTGAAGTTTGTCCTCAGAGACGAACTTGGAGAAAGGACATTTTACAGAGCCGTCTGACTTCAGCTGGATGTAGGCAAGACCCTTAGCACCGTAATCCTTGGCATGCTTTTCAACCTTTTTCATTTTCTTGGCTGACAGATCGCCCATGCCCTTGGCACAGAGGCCGCGGACCAGGCCGCCATTTTCCAGGGCGCCGGTGAAGACGCCGAAGCCGCAGTCTTTTACCAGGTCGCTGATATCCTGGATCTGCATGTCAAAGCGGAGGTCCGGCTTGTCGGAGCCATAGTGGTCCATGGCATCCTGCCAGGTCATCCGCTGGATGGGGAGCTGGACGTCCACGTCCAGACATTTTTTAAATAAGAAGGCAAGGAGCCTTTCATTGACATCAATAACGTCGTCCACGTCGACGAAGGACAGCTCCATGTCGATCTGGGTGAACTCCGGCTGCCGGTCTGCCCGCAGGTCCTCGTCACGGAAGCATTTGGCTAGCTGAAAGTAGCGGTCATAGCCGGAGCACATGAGCAGCTGCTTAAAGAGCTGGGGTGACTGGGGAAGGGCATAGAAGTTGCCGGGATGGACACGGCTGGGTACCAGGTAATCTCTGGCTCCCTCCGGTGTGCTCCTGGTCAGCATGGGGGTCTCGATCTCCAGGAAACCTTCCTCTGCCAGGAACTGCCTGGTCAGCATGGCTACCTGGCTTCTTAGGATCAGATTACGCTGGATGTTGGGTCTTCTTAAGTCGAGGAACCTGTATTTTAAACGAAGGTCATCCTTGACGGTGATGTCAGGGCTGATGGGGAAGGGGGGTGTCTCAGACTCTGAGAGGATTCTCAGGTCTTTCACCCGGATCTCGATATCGCCTGTCTTCAGGCTTTCATTGATTTCGGAGCTTCTTTTCTCCACAAGGCCGGTGGCTGCAACCACGAACTCGGCTCTCAGGGTTGCGGCTTTTTCGAATCCTTCCTTGCCTATGGTCTCTTCATCAAAATAAAGCTGGAGTATGCCGCTGCGGTCACGGAGATCCACAAAAAGCATTCCTCCCAGATTTCTTCTTTTCTGTACCCAGCCCATCACGGTTACTGTCTCACCGATCAGGTCTCTGGATACTTCCGTACAACGATGAGTCCTCTTCAGACCTTTCATTGACTCAGCCATGTCTCTCTTCCTCCTGTGTCATTTTTTAGTAGCTGATAAGATGCTATCTCTTAGCTGTAATACTATTTCTATACATAATTTTACGTGCAGAAGCATATAGTATCATATTTCTGCACGTAAAAACCATTTACATTTTTACAAATAATGATTATTTAAAATTTCCAAAAACAGGAACTATTAATCTTCCTGAAATATAATCCATTCTCATTTTTCCGAAAATGAACCATCTGCCTTCCTGCAAATATAATCCATTCTCATTTCCCCGGAAATGAATCATCTGCATTGGCCCAGGTATGAATCACTGGATATGTTTCATCTGCATTTCCACAGATAAGTCTCATTCCCATCCTGAGGCCGCCTTCATCCCGGTCATGAGATGCCCAGGCGGTGGAGCATGTTTTTCATCTCTTCGGACTGGGTCAGCTTCTGGAAAGCCAGGAAAACCTTCATGTCAAAATACTTTACTTCATCGATCATAATCGTGAGTGCTGTCTCTATATCAAATGCGCTTCGAACCGGGCGGTTGGAGATGAGTGCTCCGAAGGCATCGCAGACCCTGAGGATCTTAGCATTCATCGGGATCTCATCCCCCTTCAGATTATTGGGGTAGCCGCTGCCATCCACATTTTCATGGTGATAGAGGACTGCTGTCTGGACATAGTCAGAAAAGCCCTCGTCCTTCAGGATCACATAGCCCAGAGAGGAATGCATCCTGACATAGCGAAGCTCATCTATATCCATCCTGGCCTCCTTCTCATCATAGACATAAGATCTGAGGCGCAGCTTTCCGATATCATGTACCATACCGGCAATCGACAGTTCATGACATTCTTCCTCCGGCAGTCCCAGCTCTCTTGCCAGCATGACTGCCAGATTGCTCACAATCATACCATGCAGAAGCTGCTCTCCAAGAGAATCCTGCAGAGACGTTTCCAGGTCATGGACCCGATTGTCATTAGCCATATTTATTGTCTCCTTCTAGTCTAAACCGGACAGTCTTTCTCCAGATATTTTCTTTTCCGGTCAATCATCTCATCGATTCTGTATATGTAGTGGTCCAGGTTCTTGACCGATTCCGTACGCTCAATCCGGTTCTCCCCGGAAAATACATACTTGCTGGTCGCTCCTGCCCCGCAGGCCAGAATGTCCTGCTTCTCCTCCATAATCAGAATGTTGTAAAGGCACTCCCTGCCCGGAATACTGTAGCCGATATTTTCCAGGTTGCCTGGAATATTCTTCTGTCGGTACATGTAGTAAGGGGTCATGCCCATATCCCTTGAACACCAGTCTACCAGGCGCAGCATGTCGTTGGTGCTGCCCTTGACCAGGGACCGGTAGCGCTCCATCTCAATGTTGAGGTTGGCAGCCCTCTTTATGGCCAGGGAATGGACGGTCAGACTCTCCGGCTCCAGCCGGCGGATCTGCTCAAGAGTGCTCTGGACATGTCGGATCTCCTCTCCCGGAAGGCCTGTGATCATGTCCATATTAATATTGTCAAAGCCTGCCTCCCTGGCCATGGAAAATGCTTCTATGGTCTGGGCGACGGTGTGGTTTCTTCCGATCAGCTTCAGGGTCTCGTCATGCATGGTCTGGGGATTGATGGAAATCCTTCCGACTCCCGCATCCTTTAAGATCCGCAGCTTGTCTTTATTTACGCTGTCTGGCCGGCCGGCCTCCACGGTGAATTCTGCCAGCTGTCCCAGATCAAAGTTCCGGTGGAGTATCTCCATCAGCCGCGACAAGGAAGCCTCGTCTAAGGCTGTGGGAGTACCGCCTCCTACATAGAGGCTGGTCATCCTTCTGCCGGCACAGGCCTGGGCCGTATAAGTGATCTCCTTTTCCAGTGCCTCCATGTATTTTCCCATCCGGTCGCCGAAGCGGCTGACGGGGAAGGAGGTAAAGGAACAATAGAGACAGGTGGGGGGACAGAAGGGGATGCCTACATAGAGGCTGTACTCCTCCTCAAAGGGATGGCT
>CAMOZD010000196.1 GCA_946630645.1 uncultured Lachnospiraceae bacterium | reverse complement strand
TCTGGGCCTGTCCTTCATAGGCTGGGATTTCCTTAATCTTTTTACACTGGGTATCGGAAGTCTCTGGCTGACTCCCTACAAGAATGCTGCGGCAGCAGCCTTCTATGATGAGATCAGCAGACAGCCTGTAGATATGATTTGACTTTAATTATTATAATTTTTTAACAGGGACCGGCAGAAGCTGGCAGATATTTGAGGATATCAACCAGCTTTTGACCGGTCCTTTTTGCAGGTTAAAAGACCAATAAAGTATATTAAAAATAAAGAATATATGAAAAATACTATAAAGAAACTCTTGAAAAGACAAAAATAATCCTTTTAAAAACAATAAAACACACTACAATAAAAATAAAATGATGATAGAATAATTGTGCGATTCTAATCTAAATTAATAAAATTTTAGTGCAGTGTGACTAGTAATAAGAAGCTGTGATTTACCATAGCTGCCTGTGGTTAAGGAGGGATGAAGGTGTCTTTTCATGGATTGTCTGTCTGCCCTGCCCTTGGGGAAAAGGCAGACAGACAGAGGATCGGTACAAAAGAGGAGCTGATTGATAAGTATACGATCAGGGAATCGATCATGAGAAAGGACTTATGGAGCAAAAGAGATACATCAGGTTTTTGTGAGAAAAAAAGAGAAACAGATCAGGAATACGGACAGGGAAGCCTGGATTATAATTCCCCGGCCTTGTCCAGGGCTGGGAAAAGGAGTCCGGAAGTAGAGGAAACGGTTATCAGCAGAGAGCTTTCCCTGACCAGTGATTATGGAAAGGACCTGCTAAGTTACCGTCTGTTTTACATTCCCCCGTCTTCTGGCAGGATTGACCATGAAAGAGGTATGATGGCCGCGGAAGAGCCTGTAAGGCCGGACCAACGCCAGGGGATACCGGGACCTGCCATACCGGGGCCTGCCTGTGAATCTGCCTGCGGTGACAGGAAAGAATGGGGCTATGGCATTGAGATCTGTCATCTTAGGAAATGTGCGGGCGGATTTTGGGAAATGAAGGACTTCGAGCGTGTGGAGGCTGTATCCCGGGATTTGAAGCAGTGCAGTCTGTTCTTTGGCAGTCTGGTGGAAGGAAAAGTATTTCCCTGCTCTTTAAAAGAATTGCTGGAGGACTATGGGGAGCTTTTTTAAGAGAGAATTGCAGGAGAAGTCCTGGAAGGAAAAGAAGGGAATGAAAAAAGAAAGAGCAAGCCAGAAGGAGCAATAGTAAGCGACAGGCGGAAGAGCAGTAGAAAGAGACAGGAAAGAAGGGGAGTAGAAAGAACAGTAGAAAGTGGCAGGAAGAAAGAAGCAGGCAGAGAGGAAGGATTGTATGTAGATAGAAGAAAAGACGATGGCCATAGAAGATAAAGACAGCATATGAGACGAGACAGCCAGGGATAGAAAGCTATGGTGGATAAATAAGAACTGGAATTTACAGGAGAAAGATCTGGATACATAGAAGATTGCGGATTCAAATAGCAGTGTGGTTCACAGTTTGGATTCTGCATGGTATATTAATGAATAGATAGAATTGCAGTAAAGTCCGCAGTGTCCGTAGATTCTGTACGATACAAATGAGAAAGATGGAGGTTCATCATGAAAAAATACCTGGCAGTTTATGAGGGAGGGAGCGGTGAGATTGTCGAGAAAAAATCCCGCTTTATCGCCCATGTTGAAAATGTGGAATCCGTCGGGGAGGCACAGGAATTTATAGAATTGATGAAAAAAGAATATTGGGATGCCAGACACAACTGCTATGCTTTTTCTGTGGGCACAGACCAGCCGGTCACCCGCTGCAGTGATGACGGAGAGCCCAGTGGTACAGGAGGAAAACCCATACTGGAGGTAATCCAGGGGAGCGGAATCCACAACATTGTTATTGTAGTTACCCGCTATTTCGGAGGAACTCTTTTGGGGACCGGAGGACTGGTAAGAGCCTACACCGATGCGGCAAGAGCCGGCATAGAAGGGTCTGAAATCATAGAAAAGATTCCCGGCTACAGGGTAAGCCTGCATATGGATTACAGTGACGTCGGTAAGGTCCAGTACCTGCTGGCCCAGAATGATATTGCTACAGAGAGTACGGATTTTACGGACAGGGTGGTCATCCACAGCCTGGTTTCTGAAGATCATATGGAGATGATGAGGAAAAAGCTGGTGGAAGCTACCAGCGGCCGGATCCGGATTGAGACCGGGGATCCTGTCTATTTCGGCAATAGAAAAGGGCAGGCCATCCTATTCTGACCCGCCCTGGAAGGACTTGGTTTGTATTTGCAGGCAATTGCTGTTGATTGCTACCAGTTGCTGCCAATTGCCGCCAGTTGCTGCTGGTTACAGCCGTTTGCCGCCAGCTGCCGCCAGTTACTGTTGGTTACAGCCAGCTGCCGCTAATTGTTGCTGTTCCTTTTTGCACGGTAACGTGCAGTCGGATCTAATATCTTTTTTCTCAGCCGGATGTTTTTTGGTGTAATCTCCACCAGCTCATCCGTGTCTATGAAATCGAGAGCCTGCTCCAGACTCAGTATGCGGGGCGGGCTGAGCTTGAGAGCTTCGTCGGAACCTGAAGCTCTGGTGTTTGTCAGTCTTTTCGTCTTGCAGACATTGACCTCGATGTCATCTGTGCGGCTGTTCTGGCCCACGATCATTCCTGAATATACTTTTTCACCGGGACCGATAAAGAGTGTGCCCCTGTCCTGGGCATTGAAAAGACCATAGGTGATGGCCTCGCCTGACTCGAAAGCGATCAGGGATCCCTGTTTACGGTACTGGATATCTCCCTTATAGGGACCATAACCCTCAAATAAAGTGTTCATGATACCTGTACCCTTGGTGTCAGTAAGGAAATCACCCCTGTAGCCGATCAGGCCTCTGGATGGAATGGAGAATTCCAGCCTGGTAGAACCTGTTCCCGACATGGTCATATTGGTGAGCTCACCCTTGCGCTGGCTCAGTTTTTCAATGATAACGCCGGAGTACTCTTCAGGTACGTCTATGACTGCAGTCTCCATGGGTTCGGTCTTTCTGCCTTTTTCATCAGTATGATAGAGGACCTCTGCCTTACTGACGGCAAATTCATAGCCCTCCCTGCGCATATTTTCTATGAGGACGGAAAGATGAAGCTCGCCCCTGCCGGATACCTTGAAGGAATCTGTGCTTTCCATCTCCTCCACCCGGAGGCTGACATCCGTGTTCAGCTCTCTGAAAAGTCTGTCCCGGATATGCCTGGATGTGACATATTTGCCCTCCTTGCCAGCCAGGGGACTGTCGTTGACCAGGAACTGCATGGCTATGGTGGGCTCGGAGATCTTCTGGAAAGGAATAGGCTGGGGGTTATCCGGGGAACACAGGGTGTCGCCGATGTGGATGTCACTGATGCCGGAGATGGCGACGATGGAGCCGACAGCAGCACTGTCCACATCCACCTTGTCCAGACCGGAGAACTCGTATAATTTGCTGATTTTCACTTTCTTATTGACATCCGGGTTATGGTGGTTGACCAGGAGAACTTCCTGGTTGACACGGATAGAACCGTTC
>CAMOZD010000195.1 GCA_946630645.1 uncultured Lachnospiraceae bacterium | reverse complement strand
CTTTCCAGACCGGCCCCTTCCAGACCGGTCCTTACTATACCGGTCCTTTTCAACTAGTCCTTTCCAGACCGGTCTCTTCCGGACCGGATCAGGCATGTTCCTCCAGATAATCTACCACGTCATCCACGTCGTCTCCGCCGCCCTCGCCGTTAAAGCGGGCGATGATGGGCACCTCATACCTCTCGGCAATCTGGTCGGCGGCTCCACAGAAGCTGTCTGCAAATCTCTGCATATTGCCGCTGACGGCCGCCGCCTTCAGATGGTCACGGTTGGCCCGGATGAAGGTCTCCACTGCCTTAGGGATCATCCCCTTGCCGTCAGTAAAGGTCACCAGCAGATAGTCTTCGTTTACCTTTTCCGTCCCATCATAGATGCGCTTGGAATCCACATTACGGCCCAGCTTCATAACGAACTTCTGGACATTACCACTCCTGGATGCATATACTACTTTCATCATTTACCTCCCCTGGTTAAAAACTTCTTATGACAGGATAAACTACATAATCATAAGACCTGGAACTTCATTGACTCAATGACAACAGCTGCATATATTCCAACTGTCCTGAAGCCTTGTCAGGACAAAAGAACAACATGATTACCCTGGTAATAATCTTCTACTATTTTACTGATACTTACGGAAACATCCGCATCCACCCTGGAGAAATGATAGTGGTGCTCATCCTTGATCTCTTTGATAAAGGCAACTAATTCATTACGGATTCCCTCTCCGTCTAACTGGTAAAAATACCGTTTATTATTTGCCGCGTCCTCAAACCTGATCTCAAAATAGTCTGTCTTCCACCAGGGCGCCGGCACATAAATATAGCCTTTGGTCCCGGAAATAACCAGGCTTCCCTCTGTCTTCACACCATTTCCGATGGTTACGGAGGCTACGGAAGAGGGGTAGCTGAAGCGAAGCTCTGTGAAACGATCGATCCTGGGATTGGAGTCATAGGCCTTACGTATATAATCCACTTTCCCATAGTCTGTTCCAAAAATCTGCAGCACCGGCAGCAGGGCGATAGGTCCCCATGCATCAATACTATTCCACTGGTAACGGAAATCGCCCTTTGTTTTTCCTTCAGGCAGGCTTGTACAGGCTGCATTGATAGAGACGACTTCCCCGATTTTTCCCCCTTTTGCCAGGAGGACCAGCCTGTTATAAGCCGTGGAATATCCGGTCTTTATGGCATCCATCAAGGCAAGGTCATTCTTTTTTGCCAGGGCATACAGGTCACGGCAGTTCTGCCCGGTCATGGCAATGGGAGACTTACACAAAACATGCTTGTGGTTTTCCAGGGCAGTTCTGGCCATATCATATCTGTTTTCAGGATGGGGGGCCAGGTAGACTGCGTCACAGTGGTCCAGCAATTCCCGGAAACTATGATAATGGTCTATATCACTTAAGAGAGCGGTATTGGGATGATCGTGGGTTTCTGCTTCATCGAAAACACCCGTGATCTCAAGACCATTTACAAACTTACTCTCCGTTATATACTTGGCAAACTCTGCCTGGGATACATCCCCGGCAAAGCCCATCCTCACCAGGTTCTCCTTTGCTCTTATCTCAGAACTTGATATCCCTTCCGTTCTCTCTAAATAGACCACCTGGCAATACTCATTGAGATAATCGAATTTCCCCCTCCAGTCTGAACCTATGGCAAAGATATCGACATCATATTTCTGAATATCTTCTATTTTCTGCCCTTCAAACTCCTCAACGATAATCTCATCGGCCAGGCCCGTTTCCCGGATTCTTCTGATTCGTTCTATGACCGGCTGCTCAAGGTTGATCTTGCCTCTGGACTTGTCATAGTCATCTGAAGTCACACCTACAATCAGGTAGTCCCCCAGCTGCTTTGCCCTTTCCAGAAGACGAATGTGGCCGTAATGTAATTTATCATAGGAACCATATGTTATTACTTTTACCATAAGAATATCCTTTCAAAGCTTAAATCAGTATAAGCAATAAACCATATATACAGTATTAGTATTATTGTTTAAAAGACTCATTTGCAACAAGATGCATTATTAATAAGTATTATAACAGAAACAAATTATTCCTTAAAGGATAAAACTGCGGTTTATTCCCGACCATTTCCTGATTCTTCCTGTAAAATACTAATAAAATGCTAATAAAATACTCACTTGCAACAGAAATGTTGTTATCAGCAACTTTCCAAGTATTATATTGAAAATATTTTCCGCGAATTATCACTATTTTCCCTGGATTGTATTGACATAACAAGGGTAGATTAGGTATAATTCAAAAGATTTTTACGTGTCAATGAATGAAGCCTGCTTTGTTGCTATCTACAACATATTATGGTAGAGCTCTTCTACTCCTTTAGAAGAAGCTTCTTTGTATCTGTTAAAATATGCACAAGTCGGCAGAGGAGATTCCTATGAAAAAACTATCCCTAAGTCTTCTGGCAGATTCCGTAACAGGCCAGAGGAAAAAATATAAGATAACCCAGGCTGACCTGGCCAGGCAGACAGGCATCAACCGGTCAGTTCTCAGCAAACTGGAGGCGGGCAACTACAGCCCCTCCGTCGACCAGCTCCTGGCCCTGGCAGAAATCTTACACCTGGACATAAACACCCTCTTTATCCAGGACAGGACCCGGCAGGCCGGACAGGCAGACCAGACTGGCCAGGCTGACCTGGCTGTCCATACAGGCGGCCGGCTGGCAGGTCCTTACAGGATTGCTGTAGCAGGAACCGGTTACGTAGGCTTATCCCTGGCTGTCCTCCTGGCCCAGCACAACCAGGTAACCGCCGTGGATATCGTTCCGGAAAAGGTAGACAAACTCAACCAGTTCCTCTCTCCCATCCAGGACGAATGTATAGAAAAATATCTCAAAGAAGCCAGTGAAGGAAAGCGGCCCCTGCAGCTCAAGGCCACCACAGACGGCGACAAGGCCTACGCGGAAGCCGACTATATCATCATCGCCGCCCCGACCAACTATGATCCGAAGAAGAATTTCTTCGACTGCTCCGCCGTGGAGTCAGTCATAGAGCAGATTCTAAAGGTCACAGGGAACAGGGACGATTCCTTCAAAAAGCCGACCATCATCATCAAGTCCACCATTCCGGTAGGCTACACAGAGCAGGTCCGGAAAAAATACAAGGCCGGCAATATCATTTTCAGTCCGGAATTTTTAAGAGAATCCAAGGCCCTCTATGACAACCTCTATCCCTCCCGGATCATCGTCGGCTGTGATGAAGCTACGGAAGAGGCAGCCCACACCTTTGCCGCCTTACTGCAGCAGGGTGCCATCAAAGAAGATATCGAAACCCTCTTCATGGGCTTTACGGAAGCAGAAGCAACCAAGCTCTTCGTAAACACCTACCTGGCCCTGCGGGTATCTTATTTCAATGAACTGGATACCTACGCAGAAGTAAAGGGACTGAAAACAGCCCCCATCATCAAGGGCGTCTGCTTAGATCCCAGGGTCGGGGACTACTATAACAACCCCTCCTTCGGCTACGGCGGCTACTGCCTGCCCAAGGATACCAAACAGCTCCTGG
>CAMOZD010000194.1 GCA_946630645.1 uncultured Lachnospiraceae bacterium | reverse complement strand
CCGTCGGCATTAAAACCATCGATGCAGGCCATGTCATCGCCTACCAGGATGGCGCCGCCTTCCTCAACCAGGTATCTTGCCGCACTCACACCAAGTCCGGCGTCACCGCAGGCATTGTTGGGCCAGTCATCGCCAAGACGAACCATAACGGCATCGCCGGGCTTAAGCTCAACGCCTTCCCACTTGGCACAGCCTTCGCAATCCTCAGCAGTAACGATATAGTTGTTGGGCAGGGAAGCCACACCCTTGTAGCCGGCCATATCCAGCAGGACACCTCTCATAACCATAGGAGGTGTGGATGTGATGTCACACCGGGTCGGTCCGAAATTGGTGCAGTGGGCATCGCCGCTGAAGCCGTTATACCAGTGGTTGTCATCGCCTGTGGAGAAATGGCAGAGTGCATCCATGTGGGTTCCAATGTGCATGGAAGTGGACATCATCTCAGTGTTGAGGCCCATGTGGTACTCGGCAGCGTTGGTGGGCTCAGACAGCCATTCACCCTCTTTGTACCAGTTTACGCTGGCGTCAATATTGGAATCTGCCATGTTCTGCCGTCCCTTGGGAGAAGCATAGGCCAGAAGCTCAAAGCCGGTATGGCCCGGCCATACAGGCATGCCTTTGAAACGTTCGGTCTCCAGGTCGTATACCTTACCCTCTTTGATCATGGAAATGGCCGCAAGCACGGAAGCAGCATTGATTTCCCTGGCAGCGCCGATCTCGTCACCCTTTCCGTATTTTTCCCAAACATTCTCGTTTAACCATGTGTTATCGTGATAATCTCTTTTCATTGTGATACCCTCCTCTAAATATACCTTGTAATATATTTGCAATGTCATCCCCATCAGGAGATCACAAAGTCAGCAATCTGGATCAGGAGACCGGCTTCTCCGAAGCCTCCTGATTTGGACAGTAGCTGGCGGCAGCTGCCGCCCTCTTCGAATTTCATGAATACAGTGCCCGGGCTGGCCTCACAGATGGGCGTGATTACCGGGGCATCATATCTCTTAATCAGGGCTGACAGGGTGTCCCCGCCTATAATAAGCAGGGCAGCCTCCTCATCCCACTGCAGCATCCGCTGGGCTGTCTCCCCCAGCCTCTCGGCAATCCTCCAGGGAATCTCTGCCGGGTCAATTCCATTCCGGTCCGCATAGGCGGCAGCCTCCTCCACCGGATTCTCTGAAGCTACATCCAGGATGAAACAGGAGGAAGACAGACATTTTTTCTCCAATTCTTTCAGAAAATGCTTTCCTGCTTCTGTTTCATAGTAACCGTAGGCCAGCCTTTGTTCCGGGGAAAGGGTAATCCTTTCAAAACCATGGCTTTGGGCATAATCAAGCTGGCGGCGGCTGATCTCATTGATACTGCCGCAGAGGACATGGAGTCTTTTCATCTTCTGCAGCTGGCAGGGAATTCCCTTTTTCAGCTGGAGACAGCGGGCCAGCCAGGCGGCAAAGCCGGCACAGCCGGCGGTGGCCCCGCAAAGACCCTGGTTTTTCAAAATCAGGGATATGGATTCGAGATCCTGGTCGGAACAGGCATCAAAAACCAGGATGTCTGCATTTGCAGGAAGTCGTCTGTAGTCCTGACGTTCCACGGATTTCACTAAGAGAGAGGATTCCTCCTTTATAATCCTGGCCACCTCCGAATGGAGGACGGGATTGAAGGGGTCTTTGGCGAAAACACTTTCCGTTACCGGAGCACCATTGATATAATGGATCCCCTTTTCCGTGAACCGGTTCTCCTGGGGAAGGGCAGGAATGAAACAGACCGTCTCCCTCAGGGCATCATGCAGGGCGGAGAGCTCGGCTCCTATATGGCCCCGCAGAGCAGAATCCGTCTTTTTATAAAAATGGATAACCCCATAATCAAGGGCCTGCCTGGCAAGGTCATAAACTCTCTCATAGGCAGATTTTGCACTGAGATGCCTTGATTCTGTGTTAACGATGACCACTTCTGTGGTCTTTTTGATCCCATCAAAGGAGCACTCGGTACAGGGAAATATCTGGGTCATGGCTCCAAGCTGGGCGAATTTGACGCCGGAGTCAAGGGCTCCGGTCAGATCATCGGCTATAACCATCAGCTCAACCATATCAATCCCCCTTTCATGGCAGCAGGATCTGTCCCTGTGGTTTAGGCCTGAAGTTCTTCAGGCAGTCTGCTAAAAGTCCTTCATACAGTTCCTGAAGCTTCCGGTTCAGGCCGGAAATCCACCAGGCGGTCTGCAAAAGGTCTTCCATGCAGATTCTGAAGCTTCCGGTCCGGGCCGGAAATCCACCAGGCGGTCTGCAAAAGGGCTTCCATGCAGATTCTGAAGCTTTCGGTTCAGGCCGGAAGTCCCGCAAGTCATGGGACAGCCTGTTTATGGTCTTCTGTTTTGTCAAAGGATTTTTCTATCAGCGGTTGCAGGCGCTGGTTACCGCATATTCTATGGCATTGACCAGGCTGAGTTCATTGCCTGTTCCCTTTCCGGCCAGGTCAAAGGCTGTACCATGGTCAACTGACGTGCGGATGATGGGCAGGCCCAGGGTCACATTGATTCCCTTTACGGCCTCCCACCTGCCCTGGGCCCGGTCATAAACAAAGCCAACTGTCTTTAAGGGGATATGGCCCTGGTCGTGGTACATGACTACGACAATGTCATACCAGCCCCCAAGAGCCTGGGAGAATACACTGTCTGCCGGCAGGGGTCCCCGGGCGTCGATGCCCTCTTCCCTGGCTGTCTCTATGGCAGGCATAATCTCTTTGATCTCCTCGTCTCCAAAAAGTCCTCCCTCACCGGCGTGGGGATTGAGGCCGGCTACGGCCACGATGGGTTTTTCTATGCCCTGGCGCAGGCACTCCTGGTAAGCCAGCCGGATACATTCAAGGACCCGGGCTTTTTTTACCCGGTCACAGGCCTGGCGGAGAGACACATGGGTTGAAACATGGACAACCCGCAGGTCCTCGTGGGCCAGCATCATGGCATAGCTTTTTGTTGATGTGTAATGGGCATAAATCTCTGTATGGCCGGAGAAATGATGCCCAGCCATATTCAGGGCCTCCTTGTTGAGAGGATTGGTTACCGTGGCATCCACCTGACCATCCATGGCCAAGCCGATGACCTCCTTCACGCAGGCAAAGGCAGCATGACCACACATGGGGGAAAGCTGTCCGTACTGGAACTGGTCCATATCAACCAGGTCCAGATGATAGACATCTATGGTTCCGAAGCGGAAGAGAGCCTCATCCACAGAGGAGACCTCATGAATCTTTATGGCATCCGGCTCCAGAAAACCGGTTTCTTCCAGAATCCGGACAGCGGCCCGGAAAATCTTTCCGTCACCCACCACCAGGGGCCTGCACTGGTCATAAATATTTTTTTCAGAAAGTGCTTTTACGGTGATCTCAGGACCGCAGCCCGCCGGATCACCCATACTGATTCCTATGATAGGTTTTTCTGTGTTCATATATCTTCACCTTCCTTTTTCTTGCTTGTATTATATTTGTTAGAGATAAAAAAATAATATATTGTAAAGAAAAAAATATTTATATATGAAACATAAT
>CAMOZD010000193.1 GCA_946630645.1 uncultured Lachnospiraceae bacterium | reverse complement strand
AAAGTCTTCCCGACATCGAGAATCTGATGCTCATAGCAGAGGTCACCAACACCCCCTACCAGTGTCTGCTCATGCCCGATGAGTATGCTCTTTCGGCCAGGAATCTCCAGTTCCGGGATCGGTTTTTCAGTGAGGAGAACATGTTTACCCGGGTGAAAACCTTTGCCCTGTCGGAGGACCTTCTCCAGACCTACAGGGCCCTGCAGTTTATGAGGGACCAGCATATGGGCCAGTTCCGGAAAAAGGGCAAGCACAGTCATGAGCTGGTCCAGTATATCAACCATCCTCTTCTTATGACCTGCCAGGCCCATGCCCTGGGAATCAGGGACGATGCTCTTCTGGCGGCCCTGCTGCTCCATGATGTGGTGGAGGATACCGATATCAGCATATCTGGCCTGCCATTTTCAGAGGAGGTCAGAGAGCTGGTAGGACTGGTTACCTTTTTTGTGCCGGCAGGAATGACGAAAATGGAAGCCAAGGAAGCCTATTATGCTTCCATCAAAGAAAATGGCAAGGCCTGTGTCATAAAGATCCTGGACCGCTGTAATAATGTTTCGACCATGGCCTCCAGCTTTAAGACCAAGAGGATGCTGGAATATATTAATGAGACAGAGAGGTTTGTCCTGCCTCTGGCAGATACCTTAAAATATAATTATCCCGAGTATTCCGATATCGCCTTTCTGATAAAATACCAGATCATCAGTGTCATAGAGACCATAAAGAATCTGGTCGTCCTTTAGGCGGCAGATCTGGAGAAATGGCCAGACCATTTCCGGGCAGGTGCGGCAGTTTTTTCTTTGCTTGTCCCAGATTGGAATCTATGTTAAAATGCAGAAAAATAAAAGGGAATGATATCTCCCCTGGATTTCCAAAACCGCCATAGTGCTGATGATATCTACAGTTTATTCAACAAAGGAGGACAAGCATGTTGAACTGTATTGTAGTAGGCCTGGGCGGCTTTTTAGGTTCCGTAGCCAGGTATCTGGTGGGAATGATTCCCATCAGGGAGGAGGGGCTATTCCCTGTTAACACCTTTATCATTAATATTCTGGGTGCCTTTGCCCTGGGCTGCATCGCGGCTGCCGTCTCCAAAGGGGACCAGGTGGACCCCAGACTGGCCCCCTTTCTCAAAGTCGGAGTCTGCGGTGGCTTTACAACCTTTTCCACATTTTCCCTGGAGACAGGCAGTCTTATTCAGGGAGGACATCCGGCTTTAGGGGCAGCCTATGCGGTGGCCAGTATTCTTTTCGGTGTGCTGGCGGCTCTTGCCGGTCAGATGCTGGTGAAATAAGCGCAGCTATTCCGGAAAAACTGAAATAAGAATTGACGGCAGTTTTGACGACTGCCTTAGCTTAAAGGGCAGGCTCTTCACAGCCTGCCCTTTTACCATTTACTTTTACCATTTAATCGAGCGGATTAATATCCTTGGTCTATATTATTGACATATGCCAGTAACGGTGCTATATTGAGCATATATTATTGGCATATGCCAGAAAGGAGGAGCCATGGCCAGACCCAAGCGCTGTAGGAGAATATGCGGATACCCGGATTACTGGAGCTTTATCCCGGAGGGGACAGAGGCTTGTGAGACCATCTTGTTTAAACTGGATGAGTATGAGGTGATCCGCCTCATTGATTACCAGAAGATGACCCAGGAGCAGTGTGCAGCTGCCATGGGTGTTTCTCGGGCAACGGTCACCAGCATCTATGAGAGTGCCCGTTACAAGCTGGCTGATGCCATGGTCAATGGTAAGCGTATCCGGCTTACGGGAGGTGCTTACCGGATCGACTCCATTCCGGCATCCGCAAAACTTAATGAAAAAGGAGAGGATATTATGAGAATCGCGGTAACTTATGAAAATGGTATGGTAGGACAGCATTTTGGAAGGACAGAGCAGTTTAAGATTTATGATGTGGAAGATGGCCAGATTAAGTCTTCCCAGATTATCGATACCAACGGTACAGGCCACGGGGCCCTGGCCGGTTTTCTGCGGGCCGCTGAGGTGGAGACCCTGATCTGCGGCGGCATCGGTATGGGTGCCAGAAATACCCTGCAGGAGGTAGGGATTAAGCTGCTTCCCGGCACCGTGGGAGAGGCGGATCAGATGGTGACAGATTATCTGGCCGGTAAGCTGGTCTATGATCCGGATACGGCCTGCCACCACCATGACCATGAACACGGGCATGGTGAAGGACACGGCTGTCATTCTGAGGGACATGGCGGACATTGTGGTTCCCATGGCTGTCACTAAATAGATTATTTGAAGATAATTATCTACAGCTACTTTTCACGGTAAGGTCACACTTGTGCAGTATGCTCAAGAAAGATGCGGATGTTAGTTCGCTATATAAAACGCTCCAAAATCTAAAATTAAGGAATGGAGGAACTTTTTATGTTAAAGAGATCATTCGCACTTTTGACGGTAGCAGCCCTGTTTGCGGTGTCGTTGACGGCCTGTGGGACATCTTCTGCACCGGAAGCGGTCCAGGCGTCAAGCCAGGAGGTTAGCTCTGAAAACCAGAGTCATCCGGCGGTATGGGCCCGGGCGACTTTGGCGGACCCGGGGAATCTACGGATTCTGACAGTGGTGAAGCGACTTCCACCATGGCCCAGGGAGGTCCGGGTGGATCCGGTGGAATGAACAGCTCTGCCTACCATATGGCTTCCTTTGATTATGCCTATAACTGTGTGGCTGTTATGGAGTGGCTTTTCGCCCAGTCCAGGTAAGAACTAGCCGGCAGAAGGATATTTTGAAATATTGATAAAGAGACCAGGGCTTTCCGTCCCGGACCGGTGTAATCGGTCCAGCGGCAGGAGAGCCTTTTTATTTTCCCTTTTTTATTATTTTTCCGGACCTGTAAACTATTGTGAAAAAATATTTTTTACAGGTGTCTTGTCAGGTGTCCTAATCTGTGGTAGGATTGATTCAGCCTGGCAGGATTGTTGTCCTGCCCAGGCAGCAGAAAGGGGAAATTACAGGGACGTCTTGTCCTGTCTCTTTGGAAGAAGTCCTGGGACGGCAAGCCTTGTAAGGAAATGAGGTAAGACAAATGGAACTACTGATCCATGCGACGGCGGCAGCCGGCAGCATATTAGAAGAGCCTAAGGCGAGGAGGCAAAAAGATGAGTTATAAAACCGATATTCTGGTTGTAGGAAGCGGTGCGGCCGGGCTTTACTGTGCTTTGAAGCTGCCCAGGGATAAAAAAGTCACGGTGATTACCAAGGCCGGACTGGAAGAGTGTGACTCCTGGCTGGCCCAGGGGGGCATCTGTGTCCTGCGCAATGAGCAGGACTACGACGCCTACTATGAGGACACGCTGAGAGCGGGTCACTATGAAAATGACAGGAGCTCTGTAGACATTATGATCCGGTCCTCCCAGCAGCTGATTCATGACCTGGTCAGCTACGGTGTGGAGTTCGAGAGAGATGAGAATGGACAGCTGCTTTTTACCAGGGAAGGAGCCCACTCCGCCCCCCGCATCCTTTTCCATGAGGATGTCACAGGCAAGGAGATTACAGGGACCCTGCTGGAGGCAGTGAAGAAACTGCCCAA
>CAMOZD010000192.1 GCA_946630645.1 uncultured Lachnospiraceae bacterium | reverse complement strand
AAGCTCCAGGGCCTTTCTGGTGACAAACTTGGTCTGGGGCATGGGGCCTTCAAAGGCATCGACAACCAGGATTACGCCGTCAACCATTTTGAGGACCCGCTCTACTTCTCCGCCGAAGTCGGCATGGCCTGGAGTATCAACAATGTTGATCTTCACCCCCTGGTAGCTTACGGCGGTATTCTTGGAAAGGATGGTAATGCCACGTTCCCTTTCGATGTCATTGGAATCCATGATCCTCTCGCCCACTTCCTGGTGCTCGCGGAAGGTGCCGCTCTGTTTGAGCAGTTCGTCAACCAGGGTAGTCTTACCGTGGTCTACATGGGCGATGATGGCAACATTTCTGACGTCTTCTCTTGATATTTTCATAAAGGGCCTTCTTTCTATAATAAAAGGTGAGTAAAAGGTGGCCTGCGGGAGCCGGCCGAATTAAGAAATAACTGCCGGAGGTCTTAAACAGACCGGCAGAAGTATATTTTTAAACGAAACTATCACATAATATCACAACTGTTTAAAATTAACAATATAAAATGAAAGACATGGGGGAGGGGGAAGCCGCTTTTGGTTGACATTTTCTGGTGTAGATTTTATACTAAATCTGTTTGTAAAAAGGAAGCCGAAACTTCCGCCTTTCCTTCAGAATGGTCTTTGAAGGAGAATATAATATGAAAAAACTGCAGACAAATAATAATTCAGCAATTATTTTTGGTGAGATCGGGGATGAGTTTGAGTACAGTCATGAAAAGTTCGGAGAGCCTTTTTACCAGAGTTTTCTCCGGGTGAGGAGATTGAGTGAATGCTATGATATCATTCCCATTATTGTATCCGGCAGACTTTTTGATGTGACGGTCCCCTGGAAGGGCAGACTCGTGGAGATCCAGGGCCAGTACAGGTCCTACAATCGTCATGAGGGCAACAGCAGCCATCTGAAGCTGGTGATTTTTGCCCTGGAATTTACTCCCTTTGAGGATTATCCTGAAGTGATCGCCAACCGCATAGAGCTTGACGGCTATATCTGCCAGGTGCCGGTTTACCGTAAGACTCCCAAGGGCCGGGAGATTACGGACCTGATGCTGGCGGTTAACCGGGCCTATTGCAAATCGGATTATATTCCCTGTATCTGCTGGGGGAGGACTGCCAGGTATGTAAGCCGGCTGCCCATGGGAAGCAGGCTGCAGGTGGCCGGGAGGATCCAGAGCAGGACCTACCGGAAGAAGCTTTCGGAGGACAAGGTTATTGAGCGGATGACCTTTGAGGTGTCCATCAATGAACTGGAGTATATCCATGAAAGAGAGACAGCAGGCAGGGTTGCGGATTATCACGGGGAAGGCCTGATCAGCTGAGCCTGGCCGGCAGTCTTGCTTTGCAGGACTGGTTTTGGGATTCTCTCCCTTTGCCCCGGGTCTCTGTTCCGGGCTAGTTTCAATTCGTTCCAGATTTGTTTTATTTATTTGATTTTTTAGATAGAAAGGATTGCATAAGATGAAGATTAAACCGCTTAAAGGTATGAATGATTATCTCCCTGCCCAGGCAGAACTCCGGGATTATCTTCAGAGGAAGATCTGTGAAGTTTATGAGGACAGTGGCTTTCAGAGGATCTACACCCCCATCGTGGAGGATATAGAGAATCTGGACAAGAGTGAGGGCGGCGATAATCTCAACCTGATTTTTAAGATTATGAAGCGGGGGGAAAAGCTTAACAAGGCCATAAGCTCTGGTGACCCGGCGGCTCTTTCCGATATGGGCCTGCGCTACGACCTTACCCTGCCCTTAAGCCGCTACTATGCCAATAACCGGGCCTCCCTTCCCACACCCTTTAAGGTAATCCAGATGGACAGGGTATACCGGGCAGAGCGGCCTCAGAAGGGAAGGATGAGAGAGTTTACCCAGTGCGATATCGATATTCTCGGATCTGCCTCACCCAGCTGTGAGATTGAACTGATCCACACCACGGCCAAGGCTCTTCTGGCTATCGGTATCGACCGCTTTAAGGTCAAGGTTAATGACAGGCGTATTCTCCGGTCCATACTAACTTCTGTCGGTTTCGGCCAGGAAGATCTGGACAGTGTATGCATTTCCTTTGACAAGCTGGACAAGATCGGGCCTGAGGGTGTGAAGAGTGAACTGGAAGGAAAGGGTTTTGACGACCAGGTAATCGGCCGCTTCATGGAGCTCCTTGGCCATGCTCCCTTTACCTTGGATTATGTGAAAAGCATTGTTCCTGACGCGGCTCCGGTGGAGGGTTTATCCAGGATTGTAGAGATCTCCCGGCGTCTGGCAGGGGATAGATATGAGGTGGAGTATGACATGACTCTGGTCAGGGGTCAGGGCTATTATACAGGAACGGTATTTGAGATAGAATCTCTTGACTTTAACAGTTCCATCGCCGGCGGCGGCCGTTATGATAATCTGATCGGCAAGTTCTTAAAGGAGAGCATTCCCGCTGTAGGCTTCTCCATCGGTTTTGAAAGAATCTTCAGTATCCTTTCTGACCGGGGCCGGAGCCTGGCTGATATGAAGAAAAAGATCGTAGTTCTTCACGACGAGGAAGAGATTGAGCAGGCTATTGCCCGGGCGGAGTCCCTGAGGGGGGACTACAAGGTCAGCCTCTTTACCAAGCCCAAGAAGCTGGGCAAGTTTTTAAACAAGCTGGAGGACCAGGGCTTTGATGGATTCATGGTTCTGGGCAGAGACCAGGAGATACGGTTTTTTGAAGCCGACAAAGACTGATAATTCAAAAAGAATCGGGCAGGACTCACAGGATTATAGATTTTTTCCTGTTTTTATGGTATAGTTAGGCGTAAAAGATTATGGTGTTCTGGATTAGAATTTGACCTGCACATGTGAAATGCTTGAAAGAGAATACCAGCAGACACATCCATGGTTCCAAGGCGACCTGAGGAACCGGATCAGAGGCCGGAATTTCACTACAGGGAATTCTGATGAAAGGATATAATATGTACGGAAGCATACAGGTATACTATGGGAAAGGCCGCGGGAAGACAACCGCTTCATTGGGACTTGGCATACGGGCTGCCGGAATCGGCAAGAAGGTGATCATGGTCCAGTTCCTGAAGGAGAAACACTCTTACACCCTGGACTTTCTGAAAAGACTGGAACCGGAGCTGAAGGTTTTCCGCTTTGAGAAAGCAGCCAGTAATTATGAGAAGCTCAGTCCCCAGGAGCAGGAGGAGCAGAAAGTCAATATAATTAATGCCCTCAACTATACTAAAAAAGTGATAGACACAGGCCAGTGTGATCTTTTGATCCTCGATAACATCCTGGGTCTGATCGATTATAAGATCATCGATATTGAGGAATTAATGAAGCTACTTGATATGAAGAGACCTTCCATGAACCTGATTATTACAGGCAGGACCCTGCCTGACCAGGTTGCTGACAAGGCCGACTGCATTTATAAGATACAAACAGAGAAAGAGCAGCCCTTTGACAAGATTCTTGAGAGATAGGGTCAGCCACCGCGGATAAGCGGACAGGACAGAAAGGATGAAAGATATGGCAATTTTTACAGGTGCCGGCGTTGCCATCGCAACTCCATTT
>CAMOZD010000191.1 GCA_946630645.1 uncultured Lachnospiraceae bacterium | reverse complement strand
GCGGTAGAACCGGTCCAGACTGACATTTTTCAGATCAAAAACATGAGAGCGAAGAAGCATGTGGTTTTCCTGATCAATGATCCCGGGAAATGAGATGCCGACACCGATGATCTTCCTCCCATCCACCTGCTCCTCCGTAATAAAATCAAGAAGCAAGGCTCCCAGTTTCCGGTACCAGGTGGCCTGGTCCCTGAAAGGATGGTCCAGCTGCCTTCTGGCCAGGACCTGTCCTGTCATATCTGTCAGGGCGAATTCCACAAACCTTCTGGCAATCTGGATTCCGACACCGTAACCACAGGAACCGTCCAGGACCAGGACCTTGGCCCTCCGGCCACCGGTAGAAGCCTGTTCCCCGGCTTCTTTTAAGATCCCTGCCTTCTGCAGGTCTTCAATACTGTGGAGGACCGTCGGCATACTGATGCCCAGGTTTTTGGCCAGTTCCTGCCGGGTCATTCCCTTACCCGGCAGCAGCAGATGTATAATTTTTAATAAGGTCTGGGCCTTGGCTGATTTTAAGTCCATGTTTTCCCCCTGACTATTTCCGTCGAAACTATAGTTTTCTTAATATTTTTATTAAAGTATTATTTTATACCATATAGGACCAAGCCGCAAGTTCATATTTTTTCAGGCCATAGCTGCAAGCTGATTTCCACTTTTTAAGCCCATGGCTATAAGCTGGTTTTCCTTTTTTCCGACCATAGCTGCAAGTCGGTATTTTGCCCTGTCATCTCCTCTTATAAAAAAAGTTCTTGCTCATTTTCCCGGCAAGAGTCTGACCAGATAGGCGAGGCTGTCCCTGAAAATCTGCCGGCGGTGGTAGATTCCGGCATAGGCCGCTGCAGGCAGCAGGAGACAGACCAGCAGGCCGGCCAGCAGCTGCTGCAGGGGATGGGCCAGACGAGCATAAATAAGCCGACTGACAAAGCCGCAGGCCAGAGTGACCGCCAGGGAACTTGCCATATATCCCAGTAATTCCCTGCTATAAGATCCCCGCCTGAAGGGCTGGAAAAGGTAGCGGAAAAGATTGCGCAGCAGCCAGGGAATCTCTACCAGGCCAAAGGCGGCCACCGTAGAGAGAATGACCCCATAGAGGCCCCAGATCCGGACTGTTGCCAGGTTAAGAACAATATTTACCAGGGCCGAGGTCAGAGGCCTCCATTTATCCTCTCTCCATAGTCCTGCCGCATCTTTGAAGGTGTTGAGCAGCCGGTTGACTTCATAGATAAAAAAATAGATGGTCAGGCAGAAAACCAGGGCCATGGGCATGAGGGCCCCTTCCCCCAGCCACAGCCGGATAAAGGGCTGGTAAAGGCAGAGAAAACAGGGGCTGGCAAAGGCCAGCAGCCAGAGAAACAGAAAGGTAAATTTCTGCAGATTCCGGTAATTCTTCTCCTCTGCTTCCAGGATCAGACTGTTGCCCAGACCACTCATAACCGAAGAAAATATCACCTCAAAAATCCTGATTACCGCTGCCATGACCAGAAAATAATTCTGGTACCTGGCCAGGGCAACCAGACCCAGAAAGGCCGAAATCACAATGGCATCCGCCTCCTCTGTCACCTTTGCCGCAAAGCGGGAGCTAAAGAGGTCCCTGATCCGCAGATTCACCGCCTTTTCCTCTTCCCTGGCCAGGCTTCCGGCCGGCTTGAAGGAGGGATAAAGACGGCGGGTCAGCCATCCGGTCATCAGATTCAGAATAATTTTTGAAAGAATCTCTGCCGCAAGGAATAAATAATAATTTTCCAGGACAATTAAAACATAAAGCTGCAGGATGACCTGGACCGTCTTGGAGACGATTTCCAGCTTGCTGGCCAGGTCTGTCCGCTGGTGAACCGTCAGCAGACTGGTCCTGTAGGCAAAAAGCCAGTAGCTGACTACCGTGGACATGAGGCTGAGCAAATATAAGACATAAATATTCATATCCCCGGGCAGGTCCCCGTGAATCAGCCGGGGAACGGCCGGGGTCAGAGCGGCTCCCAGGCCCAGGATGAAGAGACCTATCCGGCGGTAATAACGCCGGTAAAGGCCGAGAAGGGCACAGATCCTGGCCTGGTCCCCCTCTGCCACAGGCCGGTACATACTGTAGACCATGGCCGCTCCCACACCCAGCTCTGCCAGGCTTAAAAGCTGCAGAAGAGAACTGAACAGACCGTTAAGACCTGTGTATTCTTCCCCCAGCTTCCAGATCATGACTGTCCTGATCACAAAGGGAATCAATGTTCTGTATAGATTTAATAAAAGGCCGAAAAACATATTCCGCCCTGCGTTTCTGGTCCTGTTCATAAAGTGACTTTCCCCCTGCCTGATCACAGGCATTAGCCAGTGTAAGCCGCTGCATTTTTACATCCATCCTATCTTAGCATCCTGACCCTGCCACGGTCAACATCAGCGGCTATCTTTGACCCCGGGACCAACTGGGGGAGACCTGCAGGGCCTGGGTTTTGCCAATCTTCCCTTTAGCCCGGACCGGCCGGAAAGACCGTCTCCATGGCCCGGATTTTTCGCGGGATTCCTTCTGGCCCAGAGCCGGCTGAAAGGAGGAAGAGGCCTGAACTGTCAGATTCTTCCAGCCTGCACACGGAAAAAGGATTTCAAAGTCATGTTGGGCATAGACATGACAATGAAATCCTTTTTCCTAAATTTAAAGAAGGGAGATACTAATCCGGACCGGTTTTTCCGGCTGTAGCTTTTAGCCGGGAAAATCTTAAGACTGGCAGTAGTCTTTGGGCCTTTCCTCCTGCCAGTCCCAGGCTCCGGACCTGAAATTGATTAATGGGTACGTATGCATAAAAGCTTTCCCCAGGCCGGCTGCCTTTACAAAGCCAGGAATCTTATCTGTGGATATTGTGGATATCCATTATCCTGATCTTCACATAATGGCAGCCGGCCACAAGATCAGCATTATACGCTGCTTATTTATCTAATATACTTATTTCTCTATGATCTTAATCTCAGTGCCGACACCGATGGCAGGCATGGGCTTGTCCTCCACATGGATGCTGCCGGGCATGTCCACGGTCTCGCTGTTGTTGAAACGGATGGTGCAGTGGCCAAGGCCGGCTAAGGTAACAGGAGCTTCTGTTCCCACAGCGATGATCTTGTACTCCTGGTTGCCTACTACCAGGTACTGGCCTGCGGCAATGGTTCCGTTGATCGGGTTAACACTCACATGATAAGTATAGTCCTTCAGTTCCGGCGGTGCATTGTCGCCAAAAAGGATAAACATTCTCTCAGATTCAAAAGCATCTACAAAGGCTCCAAGACCTTTCACCTTATTTTCATATATAACCTTCATCTTTTTTCCTCCATTTTATGTAGCTTGTTGTGCAGCATGTTAATGTGGCTTGTTTAAATGAATGACATTTTCTATTGCTTTAAGAGGGATTCCATAATGTCCGGATACCTTTCACTATGGAATCCTCTTAAATTCCATTTAAGTTTTAAAAAATGTCAGGATGACAATCCTTCTTAGTAAAGACCGAAGCTTGCGAAGTAGGCGATGATTACACGGATCCATCCTGTAAGGAATCTGGAGTACATTACGGAAACAACACCAACCTCGA
>CAMOZD010000190.1 GCA_946630645.1 uncultured Lachnospiraceae bacterium | reverse complement strand
CCGCCGTCGATGCGGACGTCGGACATCTTTACGCCGGATTCTTTTTCTACTGCGTTAAGGATATCCTTCAGACGGTAGTTGATACCCTCCAGGGTGGCCCTGGCCACATGGGCTCTGGTAGTGCCCCTGGTCAGGCCAAATATGGCCTCATCGGTCAGACCGAAGTCACCGGAATCATTCCTCACCTCCGGGAAAATGCTCACCGGAACTCCCAGGTAATCCAGGAATTCTGTGTACCATTCCCCTGTCTGCAGGTTGTAACTTCCCATAACAGAAGCATTGGAATAAGCTACGGCATGGGTCTTACCGCCGGTGAGCTTCCAGATCAGCCAGGTATCAATGGTGCCGATCAGGGCATCCCCCTTGTCTACTGCAGCTTTAATCTCCGGTACATTTTCCAGATACCACTTGAGCATCATGGAGGTGTAAACCGGTGCCACGGTCCAGCCTGTGGCTTTTCTGGCCTTGTCGCCCCAGTCACTGTCATTGATGGCCTGGCAGTCGGCCGCCGTTCTCATATCCTGCCATACGATAGCGTTATAATAAGGCTTTCCTGTGTTTTTATCCTATACTACACAGGTCGCCCTCTGGTTGGTGATACCTATGGCAGCGATCTCGTCAGGGCTGATCCCTGCACTGGCTATGACATTTTTACACATCTGCACAGACTTGCCATAGATCTCCATAGCATCGTGCTCAACCTTGTCCTCGCTGGGAGTATACTGGGTAAACTCTTCATAGCTCTGGGCCTTAATCTGGAATTCCTTGTCAAAGAGTAGCGCTCTGGTTCCTGTTGTTCCTTCATCAATAACCATAATATACTTTTTCATAACTAAACCTCCCTGGCCGGCCTTTAAGGGGCCTCTACTTTCTCCGAAATGATTACAGCAAAGATAACAAGTTCCTTTTGTCTACTTTTTAGTTGCTTTATATTATGATTATATGTATATTATAAATCCTTGTCAATATATTTCCCTCTATTTTATATTGTTTTTATATATATTTTATATTAATATTATATTTATTTTTTATCATATATTTATATGTTTCCTATGAAAGATCTCTGTCCCTGCCAGGTCTGAACCAGCCGCCATGGCTGGCTAAACTGTCCGGCCAGGGATCCTGCAAAAAATGCTTTGTAACCACCCGGATGCAGTTTATAAAAGGAAACAAAGCATCCCTAAATGACAAAAAAAGACATCCCTGCTTTTGGTGGCAGAGATGCCTTTATGAAGTCATATTCCATATTTCAACGATTCTTATATTATCTCGATATCATTATTCTTCGCATATTCAAGATACTTTTTTGGTATTTTGTCATCAACGATAAAGGCCTCAAAAATCTCCAGGTCAAACATGTTGGCCATGGAAACCTTGTCAAACTTGGAATAGTCAGCCACCATATAACAGTGATTGCTGACAGAGGCCAGGGTCTTATTTGTTATTATTTCATCAAGAGAACTGTGGGTAACTCCTTTTTTCATGGACACTGCCAGAACACCCATAAAGGCCTTATCTATGTTGAACTGGCTGATAAACTCATTGGCACTGCTTCCGATGAAGGCACCGGAAATTGACCTGAGCTTGCCGCCCGGCATATAGACCGTCACATTAGGGAGGGTCCTGGCCTTGACAGCCACATTGATGGACAGGGTCAGCACATTAATATTAGTGATGCTCTCATCAATGTAATCCAGGATAAACTCCACTGTACTTCCGGAATTCAGGGCAATGGTCTCCCCGTCCCGGATCAGGGCGGCAGCCTTTTTTGCGATCATCCGCTTTTCTTCCACATGCTCGTGCTGTTTAGATACGATATTGAGCTCTTTAATAGTCTCTTGACTGTTCTCTGCAATGTAAGCCCCGCCGTACATGAGGGAAACCCCCTGGTTTTGCGCCAGATACTTGAGATCCCTGCGGATGGTGGGCACTCCCACCTCATAATGCCTGGCCAGCTCTTCTGCCTTTACAGAACCTTCCCTGCGAAGGATAGCCATGATTTCTTTTCTTCGTTCAATAGGTAACATATCTAAGCTTCTCCTGATCTAAATATCTCCTGATTATATGGTATTCTGATTCATACCTTTCCTGTTTCCTCTTAATATCTAGTTTAAATATCTATATGTCGTTATATATTGTATCTCAAATATCTATTTTCGTCAAACAGTAACAGGTATTTAAAGGTCCACATCCTGACTGGCACGCAGAAATCTCTCCTCTTGCGGACAGATCAGTGACAGATCAGTCATTGAATGCTGCTGTCTAAAGGTCTACATCCTCACTGACACAGCAGCTGGCACCATACTTTTCACACCAGACCTCTATCTTTTCCCTCAGCTTCCTGTCTCTGCTATATTCCAGGAGAAAGCAGTCCACCTTCCTCTTCAGGACCTTGAGGATGAGACCGGTATAAAAGAGAGTATCCTCCGCCTCCTGCCTGCCAAACTTACCCCGGCCGTCATAGTCATCAATAAGGGAGAAAACCTCCTCCTGGGTATAGCCATCGATATAATCCATGAGCTTTTCTCCCCGGTCTATGGCATCATCCAGCCACTCAGACCCGCCGTTTATCATGACATAACCACCCAGGGCCCGGAATTTCAGAAAAAGCTCTGCTATGGCTGTGAACATCTTTTTGCTCTTGTACTCAGAGTAGACATCGATGTTGTCAAGCCACCAGCCATCAAAACCCATCTCCTGGATCTCCCTGGCCCGCCTGATAAGGAATTCCTGCCAGGGAGCCTGTCTAACATCTATATAGTACTCTTTGGGCCAGTCAGGAAGCCTTTTCAATTTATAACTGCTGTAATCCTTCCACCAGGGCCGCTCCTTTTCGATGGTCCCGACCGAGACATAACCCAGCACCTTATAACCCTTGGCCCGGACGGCCTGGATCTGGGCCGGACTGTAGTCCTCCGGCTCTAGAACCATGATGCCGCTGCCCTTGTCCAGTCTGGCCGGATTAATCCTTGTACTAAGATATACTTTATAATTCATAGACGCTGACTCCTTCTAATTATGGCCCGCTTAGAGAAAAACATTCTCCCTTTCCCTGGCCTGTAACCTTATCATAGTTGGTCTTCTTTTCCCCTTTCCATGTTCTTAGTATAGGCAATGTCGGGTCCCTGGTCAACTGCCACCTGACCTCACTTTTTCCTCTTTTTTCAGGAAGACCAGGCCAGATATGGCAAAGCCCTGCCTGAAACCGAAGCACAAAAAAAGGATAAGATCTCTCCTATCCTTCTAACGCACATATGGCCAGAACCTTGTCCAGCATTTCCATAATCCGGAAGCCTTCCCTGGCTGTTACCAGCTTTACCCCATGTTCCTTCAGGTACCGGTAAAAAGCGATGATGAACTCTTCCTCAATACTGAGCTCTCCCATGTAGGTCATCATCACTACATCAATCTCCCCCTTCTTAACATCATCAAGCAGGGAAAGAAATCTGGGCCGGTTCTTCACATTGTGGATATCGCTGCCGGTCAGCCGGGATTCGCTCCTGTCAAGATAAAAAACGAATTCGCATTGGTCCCCGAACAATTCCTGAGCCTTGATCTGGCAGGATTCCCTTCC
>CAMOZD010000189.1 GCA_946630645.1 uncultured Lachnospiraceae bacterium | reverse complement strand
TATCAGGTCTCCGGCCTTCCTTTCCTTCATCCGGACCAGGGCAAAAACTCCCTGGGGTGTCTGGGTGTCCGACAGGGCCCGGCTCACATTTTCCCCGATCCGCTCCCAGCTGCAGCCGGTCAGCCGGTCCTTGTATTTATCCTCAAAATCCTCTGTCATATAACATTCCAGAATATCCTCCCGCGGGATCTCAAAAAACATGCGAGGGCCTTCCACTAGAAAGCAGGCCTGCTTTCTCCGTTCCCTCGCACTCTTCTTTAATTTTATTATGTTTTTAATTCTGGCATTTGAAGTGCTGCTGATCATACTTGTCCTCCCTTCATGTCTGCCCTGACCGGTCCCCCTGCCTTTTTGTAAAGGGTCTTATCCTCATCACCAGCCTGGTCCATCCTGTCCATAAACCGGCACAGACGGCTGGCCATCCGCTCCGGCCTCTCACGGAAGTCACTGTCCACCCATTCGAGTGTATACTGGGTGGCAGCTGCCACAAGAAAATGTCTGTCAAACTCTTCCTGATACTCAAGCTCAGCCGGATTGGACGGTCTCTGGGCTCTCTCTCCCGTCAGATTCTGGCTGACAAGAGGGTAGAGGGTCTTCCTGACGATCTCCCTTTCGGCCGTGCCGCAGACATTCCTGATCATGACCCGGTTATCCTCCAGCCAGTGGAAGAACTGACTCAGACTCTTCTCCCTGGATCCATCCCTGTTTTTAGGACAGGTTTTCTCATAATGCCGGGTAAATGCAGCAACCATGAGATCATAAATATTATCAAAATGATAATAGAAAGTCTGCCGGTTCATATTACATGAACCGGCAATCTTTTGTATCGTTATTTTTGAAAAAGGATATTTTCTGAGCAGCTCAAGAAATGCCTGGCAAAGCATCTTTTTTGTATTATTTCTCATAATCCACCAATGTTATTTCCCGGTCAGCATGATGCTGATTTTTGGTGTCTTATCCACAGAGACCCCCTCAACATCTTTAACCCGTACTTTTACCTTGTGAGTTCCTTCCTCCAGATCTGCCACATTGATCCAGGGGCTGAAATCATTAATGGTCAGCTTCTTCATCCTGGAATCCGTGCAGTAGATGCTCAGCTTGTACTCATTTCCCGCATCGTAGGCGATATTATAATTCTGACTGTTACCCTTTACGTCAATACTGGTAGAAGTAAAGGACATGGTCTGCAGCTTCACCTCTTCGATGGTTGCCTGGGCCTTGACATCCTTTACGTCAGTGTCGGCATTCTCCACGCCTTCAGGCAGGAGATCCCTGGTAATCTCAATATCTTTCTCATAATCCTCGTTGCGGCCCTCAATGGATATGGAAGGAAGTGTAATCTTATCAAGCTCCTCCAGCACATCTTCAGCGGCTGTCACCGTCAGCTGTTTGGGCTCGTAGTCAAAGCTGACCAGCTCATAACCCGATTCCGGCTGTCCCTCATAGGAGAGTTCCAGGTCCACTGTCTTTGTCTTCCAGATCTCCACAGACGCATCCACTGTATTCACATCGTAGGTAAGCTGCTTACTGGTTACTTCCTCACCGTCAGAGTTATATAAATCAGGAACGGCTGATACTTCCACTGTGTCAGAAGCCCCTTCCACATTCACAACAACCCGGAACTCCTTCAGGTTGTTCAACAGGCTCCTGGGTCCCTCTACAGTAATCAGGTTCGGCTTACCCTGCATGTCACCGACGGCATAGCCCTCAGCCGGTGTTCCTTCTACCTCTATATTCACTACAACACTGGTCTCCGCCAACTTGTCTGTCTTTACGATCATGGTACTCACATTGCCCAGAGTAATCTCAATCTTGTCACTGTTATTTTTCGCGGTGACATGGATGGGCATGGAATTCATGATGGACAGCTCATTGAGGTCTGCTACGGCGTTAAAGTCTGCGGCGGTCAGCTTTCTGACAACACTTTTGCTTCCCCTTACCTGGATACTGATTTCCTCACCCTGGGTAATCTCATAAGAATAGCCTTTTTCTTTCAGCTTCTCTTCATTTTTCACCGTCACCGGAATCCCGGAAATTCTTCTCGTCATTACCGGATCCTCTATGGATGCCACAAGAAACCATATGAGAACGGCGATAACCACGGAAAGGATCTTCATACCCAGATTATTATTTTTTAGTCTTTCCATTCTTCAATCGATCCTTCCACTTTTTCAATACATCCATATTATGACTGCTGTTCTTATCATCCATAATTGACTCAAGAATCTCTGTTAATGTCTGCTCGTCCACATTTCTCTCGAGGGTGCCCTCCTTGGCAACAGACACAAAGCCTGTCTCCTCGGAAACAACGATGGTCAGACTATCTGAAACTTCACTGATTCCCACAGCCGCCCTGTGCCGGGTACCAAGCTCTTTTCCTATATCAAGTCTGTCAGTCAGAGGCAGGTAGCAGGTTGCAGATACAATTCTGCCTCCCCTGACAATCACGGCCCCGTCATGAAGGGGTGTATTATGCTCAAAAATATTAATAAGCAGCTGGCTTGACACCAGTCCGTCCACCTTAATCCCTGTCCGTTCATATTCTCCTAAAGCCACGGCCTGCTCTATGACAATCAGGGCTCCTGTCCTGGCCATGCCCATTTCATAGCTGGCACGGACAATCTCCCGGACTGTATTCTCATCCATACGGTCAGCCAGAGGTGAGGAATAATCCCCTCCTATGATACCCCGGAAGAGATTCTGCCTTCCCAGCTGCTCCAGAGCCCTCCTGAGCTCAGGCTGGAAAATGACAACTGCTGCCATAATTCCGATACCAAAGGCATTCCTCAAAAGCCAGGATATGGTTGAAAGTTCAAATACCGCTGCAAACAGGGAAAACAGCAGAAGGACCATAATTCCCTTGAAAAGTGTCCAGGCCCTGGTCAGCTGTATCCATTTGATCACCTGGTAGACGATCACACTGATAATGATAATCTCCACCACATCCCGGATACCCATGGATGGCATAGTGAGCGCATTTATGTAATTGAAAAAAGCCTGCGGAATACCACCCACACTAATCAGCTGATACATTTTTAGTCATCCCTTCTGTGTTTCACTGAAAGTAATCTGCTCTCTATGACTGCAGGGCAGGTTTCACCGGCTCCTGGACGGCTTTTTCCTGCCTTTTTTGTTTCCTTTTCCACCGCGCCCTCTGGAAGTCCCCGGACCCTTCCCGGGAGTCCCTCCTTTCGCCGGCTGCCTCTTGTCTGTTTCTTCCCCAGCCGGCTCTTTTACCGCGGAATCCAGGGAATCTTCTTTAGCCTGCTCCTTATCCAAAGAGCCCTCCTTTACGGGCTCAGTCTTCTGGCTCCCATCCTTTGCCGGGTCATCTTTTAAAGGACTATTCCCGGCTGCTGTTTCCTGGCCGGCTACTTTTGTGACAGCGTCTTCCCTGCCGGCTCTTTCCCCGGCAGTTCCTTCCCCGCTGTCACCTTCACCGGCCTGGCCCGGTTTTTCCCCGGAATCCTTATCTTCCTGCGGATCTGACTCCGTTTTCGGAGGTGAAAAGGGTCGTTCCGGATATTTTGTACAGGTATCAAAGCAGCTCTGTGAAACACCGCCGATTCTGGCCGCTGCAGAGCAATCCG
>CAMOZD010000188.1 GCA_946630645.1 uncultured Lachnospiraceae bacterium | reverse complement strand
CCTCCTTGCCGTCTCCGGCGCAATATTTCCTCTTGTGACGGTAGTCCACCAGGGTATTCATACCCGGATCAACTACAAATATAAGGTCACCGCCCTTGCCGCCGTCTCCGCCGTCCGGACCTCCGTCCGGAACATACTTCTCCCTGCGGAAGGATACATGACCATCCCCGCCCTTGCCGGACCGGATAAAGATGCGTGCACGATCTGCAAACATGTCCCACATCCTTTCTTTTAAAATATAAACTTATATTATAATCTGAAAATATAATCTGAAATGAGATGCTCTTAAACATAAATAGATTTCTGAAAACAAAGATTCCTTCAAATATAAGGAAAGCGGCTCCAAAATCCCAAGGTTTTGAAGCCGCCGATCATCAGAAATATCAAGCAGTTTATGCTACTGGATAAACAGAGCAACGCTTTTTGTCTCTGCCCTTTCTCTCGAAACGTACTACACCATCAACTAATGCGAATAATGTATCGTCTCCACCGCGTCCAACATTCACACCGGGGTGAATTCTGGTACCACGCTGTCTGTAGAGAATATTACCAGCCTTTACAAACTGTCCGTCTGCTCTCTTGGCACCAAGTCTCTTGGACTCGGAATCACGTCCGTTCTTAGTAGAACCAACACCTTTTTTATGGGCGAAGAACTGAAGGTTCATCTTCATCATTGTCATTACACCTCCTTAGTAATCACTTGCAACCAGTCTCCGTACTCCTCCTCGATACCATGCAGGCCCAGCTCGAAAGACTTGAGCAGCAGTGTGGCCTGATCTCCTGCATTCTGCGGGAAAATCACCTGCACCAGTCCCAGGTCCTCCTGCTCCGTGAAAGTGTACTCGTCCTCTGTGAAGGCCTCAAGGCTGTTCACAAGAGTGATGGTAAGCACCGATACAGAACAGCAGACCAGGTCTGCTCCCTCTTCCACGCTGTCCGCATGTCCGAGAATCTGGAATCCTTTATACTGATCATCCGGCTTCTTATAGATTGTGATCGTAATCATAACTGATACTCAATCCTCTCAGGAATTAAGCATTGATCTTTTCAATCTTAACCTTTGTGTAGGTCTGTCTGTGACCCTGTTTCTTGTGATAGCCTGTCTTGTTCTTGTACTTGTAGACAATGACCTTCTTGGCCTTGCTGTCTCCAATTACAGAAGCTTCAACAGTAGCACCTGCAACTACAGGCTCTCCCACTTTCACTTCGTCACCACTTACTGCTAAAACCTGGTCAAAGGTATAGGTAGAACCAGCTTCAGCATTAAGCTTCTCAACTCTGATTACATCGCCTTCGCTTACCTTATACTGTTTACCACCTGTTGCAATAATAGCGTACATATGGCACCTCCTAAATAATAATCGCCAGTTTTGGTGCCCCGCTCTTCCTATACTAACGGGATCTTATACCTAACTGTGCGTAACACAACTGAAATGATACCATTTTCAGGGGCCCTTGTCAAGATAACTTTTTGACAAGGCTCCCCCACGCAAGGTTCCTCCAGAATCCTCTAAGCCTGGCCAGGCATCCTGCCCAGCTGGGCCCGCAGGGGTTTCCTGCTTTTATCCCTGGTCATCTCCACAAGCCCCAGGGCCGTATAATCGATCACCCTCACCTTGCTCCGGTCCTTACTGCAGTAGTCGGCCAAAGCCTTCATTAACCTGGTCCTCTCCTCAGGCTGCTTCATATTAATGAAGTCTACCAGGATAATACCGGATATATTTCTGAGGCGGAGCTGCCTGGCAATCTCCCTGGCCGCCTCCAGATTCATAGATAGAAATACTTGGTCTGCCTTACCGGGACCCCTGGTGACGGCACCACTGTTGACATCGATCACCGTCATGGCCTCTGTGGGGTCAATGACGATACTTCCGCCCGACTTGAGCCAGACATGCCTTTGGCAGGCCGCCTGGAAATGATGGTCAAAGCGGTAAAGATTCTTCAAGGGATAATTGTCCTCATAGTACCTGACCTTTTCTGCCAGACCAGTATCCTGCCGCCCGTCATAGTAGTCCTTCCATTCCTTGAAAATGCTTTCCGAGTCGGTAACGATCTCCTGGAGTTCTCCCGAAGGCAGCTCCAGGCCCAGCTGGATATAGTAGGGTACCTGGCTGTAAAGCAGGCTGCCTGAGGCAGCCGTCCGGGACTTTTTTAAAATCCGGCGGCAGCTGGCAGTCAGGTCATGGAATTCTTTTCTAAGCAGGGCTTCCTCCACTCCCTGGGCATTGGTCCTGGCCACTGTGCCAAATTCGAAGTCCTGGTCTTCCGGCCCTGGGCGGGATTCAGAATCCTGGCTTGGTTTAGAGGCGGTATCTCCCTTCAGGGATCCGGCCTCCTGGCCAGCTGGATTAACCGGAGACAGGCTCTGACTTTCTTCTTTCATGATGGCTGTGAGCCTCTCCCGCTCCTTATGGTTCTTGATCTTCTTTGACACGCCGGTCCGCTTATTAGCAAAGGTAAAAACAAAATATTTCCCATTGATGGAGATATTGGTCCCGGCTACCGGAAGCTTATGGCCTACGGGATCTTTAAAAATCTGGACGGTAAGGATATCTCCTCCTTTAAGTCCGGAAGCACCGGGCAGAAAACAGTCCCCATCCACGGTATGGAGGAAGGCGCCTTTAATGCCTTGGGCAACCCTGTATACAGAGGCAGCATAGACATTTCCCACCAGACTCCTCTGCCCCTTCTGCTCACAGTAGAGCTCCACCGGCTGGTCGCCGTCAAAATAACCGTATAATACTTCCTCCCCTTCATCGACAATCACCAGTCGGTGCAGGTGGCCGGGATTCCCGATACGATTCTTTTCTTTATTTCCCATGTCCCCCTCCTGGTCTCCCTACTAATCCGGTTTTATAGCTTTAACTAGCTGTAACTGGCTGCCGGTTCTCTGCTTCCACAAGCCGGACCAGTGGCCGGTCATATCCCTTTACAGGCCGGACCGGCTACTTTCCTTCTGCTTCTGCAGACGGAACTAATTACCTTTTTTGGCTTCTCCAGACCTGTCCAGCTATTGGTCTTCTGCCTTTACAGCCTGGACTGATTACCCTTTTGGTTTCTCCAGTCCTGACTTGCTATTGGTCTTCTGTCTCTACAGACTGGACTGATTACCCTTTTGGTTTCTCCAGTCCTGACTTGCTATTAGTCTTATTGGTCTTCTGCCTCTATGGGCTCAGGCACCTCCCGGCCCACCGCTCCTAAAGGCAGCAGCCGGCCGTCTCTTTTCAGATAGGTCTCCAGCCGGTGGTACATAAAGGCCTCCGGCCGGTAATCATAGCCCAGGAACTGGCAGAAGGCCTCCATAACCAGATGAGGCTTAAGGTTCTGCTCACTGCCGGTGACCAGCTTGAGGAAGATGGCCTCCATGCCCGGCACGGCAATGATATCGTTATGGTCCTGTTCTACCCGCATCTCCAGGATCAGAGGGCGAATATCCACTATTTTCTCAGACCTTTTGGTTTTCTTCATAATAGGAATGGTTTCCTGCATATAGAAGGACTGGGTCCTCTGCAAAAAGGCCTCCGTAAAATAATAGCCTTTGCGGAAAAATACCAGATAGTCGGCTGCCGCTGTGGAGGACATGCAGTTTTTCTCCTT
>CAMOZD010000187.1 GCA_946630645.1 uncultured Lachnospiraceae bacterium | reverse complement strand
TCTCTCTTCTCTCCACTAACCCTGGCACTGCTGATGCCATTGGCACTCCTGTGGATATAGTCGCCGGTTTTTTTTCCAAGAACAGACTGAAGCAGACCCAGGTCAGCGGCAGCCACATCCCCGATAGTGTTGAGGCCCAGCTGGTGGAGCCTGGCGGAAGTTGCCCCTCCGCAGCCATGGAGGTCTTCCACAGGCAGGGGCCACATCTTGGCGGCTACCTCCTCTGGGAAAAGGGTGTGGGTCAGGTCAGGTTTCTGAAAATCACTGGCCATTTTGGCCAGGAGTCTGTTGGTGGATATGCCTATATTGACCGTAAAACCCAGGTCGTGGGAAACACGCTCCCGGATTATCCTGGCCCGGTCAACAAGCTCCCGGTCAGAAAGCAAAGCCAGGTGACTCATGTCCATATAGGCCTCATCGATGGATACCTGCTCCAGTTCCTGACAGTATTCCTCCAAAATTCCTATAAATTTATGGGAGCAGGACCGGTAATAGGTGAAATCCGACTTCACCAGGACCAGGTCCGGACATTTCTGCAGGGCCTTGACCACCGGCTCACCGGTTTTCACCCCATATTTCTTCGCGGGGATGGACTTGGCCGTAACCACTCCGTGCCGGGTCTTGATATCTCCGCCCACGGCAGAGGGTATGGTCCTTAAATCAACAGAAGAAGGGTCCTCCTCCAGCCTTTTTATGGCGGACCAGGACAGAAAGGCAGAATTGACATCCACGTGAAAGATAATATGATCTCTACCCTTATATGCCATCACGAATCCCCTCCTCAGCTCCTCAAAGCAGCTTTCTTCTTAGCCTCATATAGCCTCATATATAAAGGAAATCTTTCAAAGGGGGGCTTGCCCATCCTGCCAGAAGCTTTTTCAACACAGGATATCCCAATCCCCTGTACGGTCCCGGGTTACAATCCCTAAAAAACTTTCCCCTAATATGAAAGAAAAGGACGCTTCACACGTCCTTCCATAATATGCCAGTCATCCAAATACTTTATCACAAAGCCCCTTATACTCCTGCCAGGCATCATAGTCACAAAGCTCTGATGTCAGGTCTGCGACAGTCTTATAGTACCAGGCCTGCTTGTCCGGATCCTTCTGGTTAAAACGGTTCCAGATCTGGTCTCCCACAAGCTGGTAGTCCCTGTCGATGGACCGAAGATTAGCCAGCTTATCAGCCAGGGCCATAATCTTAGCTTCCTTTGACGCATGCTCCAGCCCCCGCAAGGTATTCTGCTTGCGGATAATCCAGGTGTCCTCCGCCTTCCGGTCTCTCATCTTATCCTCTGTCTCAGCAGAAACCAGATTGGCGATCCTATCTCCAAAACAGGCTCTGATATCCGCCTCCGTCCTGTCGGTATCCTCCACTACATCATGAAGCAGACCGGCCGTAATCATATACTCATCATCGGTCATAGTCGCTATTATATCAGCTACATCCACAGGATGGGTGATATAGGGTGTATCGGTTCCCTTCCTGAACTGGTTTTTATGGGCCTCTGCAGCAAAGTTCAAGGCCTTCTGATAGAGTGCTGTCTTTTTATAATCCATAAAATCCTCCGCAGTAACGTATATATTCAGCTCTTGAATATATTATAGCACCAAAATCCACCCATTACAAAATACAAAGCTTGTAATAATAGCTGCTATCATGAAAATTTTATGTTCATTATCATGGAAAAAATTATGTTATCCTGTATTTTTACCATCATCAGATGACATAAAATTACAATCCTTTATTCTCCGCTGCAGATGGCCAGGGCAGCAAGGACCAGGATCACACCGGTCACACCGGCAAGAGTCAATGGTTCCCGGTAAAGGACCATGCCAAGAACCGTGGCTGTCACCGGCTCCACCGACGCTATTATGGAGGCCTTGCTGTTCTCCACATACTGAAGCCCGGCCGTATAGGTCAGGTAGGGAACCACCGTCCCCAGCAGGCCAAGGGCCAGGCACAGGCCAAACATGGGCAGGCTCTCCGTGGCCACCTCTGCCACCCGCCCGCTGTCGGTGAGGAAAAAAGTTCCCAGGCTGGCGATCAGGAAGGTATAAAAGGTAATGGTCAGGGAATGATAGCCCCTCTCCAGGGCATACCTTCCAAATATGGAATAGAGGGCATAACCCCATCCTGCCCCCAGACCGGTTAGGATACCCAGGGCAGAAATCCGGCCCGGGTCCGTCAGGATTCCTGTCACAAGCAGACAGCCCAGAAAGGTCATAAGCAGGGCCAGAACCTTCTTTCTGGTAAATGCTTCGCCAAAGAGGAAATGGGACATGACCATGACCATGGCCGGGGCTGTATAGAGGAGGACCGCCGCCACGGAAAGAGAGGTCAGGGTCACCGCCTTGAAATAACAGAAATTAAAAAAGACGATGCTGCAGATCCCGGTCCCCAGGAAACACCATAGATCCTTCCAGCGGATGCGGAATTTACTCCTGTCAAAAATAAGCAGGACCAGGCCCATAATCAAACAGGTCACCAGAGCCCGAAGGAAAACGATATCCATGGATACCAGGCCATGGTTATTAAGCTGCCTGACAAAAATGCCCAGGCAGCCCCACAGTATTCCCGCGGTTAAAATCAGTAATGGCGCCAGTTTTTTCATCTTTCCGTCTCCTTTTTATTCCCATAGGATTCCCTTAAGAAAAGCCCGCCTGCGGGCTCCCGCACCGGGCACGGTTATGCAGTGACATAAATTCTTATCGCGCCTGTACACATCCTCCCGGAAGATTCTCATTCATTAGGAAATCAAGGAATTCCCTATGAATTAAAAACTGCCCAGCCGGTCTGTGCATCCAGACCTGCTGGGCGGCGGTTCCAAACAATCAGACATCAAGGATCAGGCATACACAATTACGGCAATCACATCTACCACCTGGTCACTCCGGTTGGCGATTCCATGGCCGGTCCCCTCGGGACAGATGGTCACATCGCCACCTTTAACCGTGCGGATCTCTCCATTATCATTGTACTCTGCCTGCCCGTTTAAAATATAAAAAATCTCACTGTCATTCTCATGAACATGGTAGCCTATGCTGCTGCCGGGCTCCAGCCTTAATCTGGCAAAAAGCCTGCCCTTTTCATAAAGTTCAGAAGCATCCACAAAATTGGTGATCTGCACCACTCCGTCACCGTCTCTCATATGCTCACGGTATTCTACCTTACACTCATCTGCCCGTCTTATCATATCCAAACCCCTTTCCCTGATTAATCAATTTTTCTGCTAAAAGGAATATATCACAGGAAGAATTCATCCGTCAATGAAAGGGACCGGTCCCGGCAGTTCCAGGAAAAGTCATTTGGCAGACAATACCGTGCCCGCTGTAATTCTTCCTGAAATCTCAAGCGGTCAATGCCGGTAATCACTGTAATACCTGCTAAAGTCCCGGCTGGCCAGTTTGTGGAAATGCTTGAAAGATAACGGGTCCTATAATAAAATAATGGAAATCCGGCTGCAGGCAGGATCACGGAAGTTTTCCCTGGAAAAGCAGCTGTCTTAAAACCGGGCAGGGTCAGCCAGGCTGCCCCGGCACCAATACATTTGCAAAGGATTAATCATTATGGATATAAAAACCTACTATGTCAACGCCCCTATCTCATCCCCT
>CAMOZD010000186.1 GCA_946630645.1 uncultured Lachnospiraceae bacterium | reverse complement strand
TATCGAGCCTACAGTATTTACCGCACACCAGATCCAGATGATGAAAAAAGAAGGCAAGCAGGTTTATGCTTACATAAATGTAGGCGCCATTGAAAGATACCGCCCCTACTATAGTAAATACAGCGGCCTGACCTTCAAGAATTATGACAACTGGGATGAGAGATGGGTCAATATCAACAGCGAGACCTGGCAGAGATTTATCATCTCAAGAGCTGCCATGTTTAAAAAAGATGGCTATGACGGTTTCTTTGTTGATAACCTGGATGTCTATGCCCATAAAAAGAAAAAGTCAATATATAATGGTGCCTGCCGGATTCTCAGTGCCATGAAGGGTATGAATGCCAAAATTATCATCAACGGTGCTGACGTATTTGTATCTACAGCCATCAGAAGGGGCCATGCAAGAAGACTTTTTGACGCCGTTAATCAGGAAGAAGTATTTACCAGCATTAATTTCAGTGTCAATTCCTACGGAAAACAGAGTAAGTCCATTCTGAACTATTACAAGGCATATTTTAAGAGAGTGAGAAAGGCCGGGATCAAGGGTTATCTTTTAGAGTACAGGGCCCGGGGTAAAAACTTAAGAAGGCTCGCCACCTACTGCAGAAAGATGGGATTTACTTATTATAACGCAAATTCACTTTATCTCAGATAATAAACTATAAAGCAGGAAGCATATATTCCATAAGAACTCAGCTGTTGTCAGAATTCTGTTCTGACAACAGTTTTTTTATTTAAAGAGAATGCACCGATCTCTTTTTAATGCCTGAGATTCCTTATTCTTTTTAAGAAAACAGGGAATATAAGACTCAAATAATTGTAAATATTTAACATTATATTGTTGCTTTTTCCATAAAAAGTTATAATGATAGAGAAATAAATAAGAAGAATTCTTTTAAAAATGGGAGATAGGTTATGGAGATCGTCGCTTTAAAAACAAGAATGCTGAGCCGGAAAACACTGGCCCATATCTCAGGGGAATTCCGAAGAGCATATAAGATCAGAGAAGATCATGAGAGTGTAGGGATGTTCACTACTGATAATGATGATGTTGCCTATATGGCTATTGATGATGCTACAAAAAAGGCCAGGATAGAGGTTGTTCATGCTGATACATTGTATGGCGGCGAAGGCTGCAGTACGTGGAGCAAATATGGAGGCAGGGTATTCGTTTTATTTTCCGGTCCTAAGGTTGCCGACGTGAAAGATGGTCTGCGCTATGCTGCGGATTTTGTGAATTACCATTCCGGCCTGCAGAGCTTTGACGGAGAGGAAGACCTCTCTTTTTATGCCCAGACTATTCCGAGGGCAGGAAAATTCTTTCAGGAGAGATACGGTATACAGGAAGGAAACGCTTATTGTTATCTGATGGCAGGACCCATTGAGGCCAGCTTTGCTATTGACAAAGCCCTGAAGGCCGGTCACACAGAACTGGTCCATTACTGGCAGCCGCCCAGCAATTGTAATTCCAGCGGTGTCCTTCTTACAGGGACCGAATCAGCCTGCCGGGCTGCCCAGAAGGCTTTTGTGGAAGGATTGAGATCTGTTTTTATGAATCCTCTTTCCTACTGATTAAAGTTAATGACAGCCTATCCACTTATAATCAAGTCAGAAAGGGCAATGAGGCTTCATTCTTTAACATAAGCCCGGAATATATAACCGCTGTCCCCAGGAAACAATAATAAGTACTCATAAAATGGAACAGAGATCTGACCTTAAAGTGATTACCTGCCGGAGGTGTTTTTAATGATAAAAAGAATCCAGGCCCATGTAACCCGTATGAAACTGATATCCAATGTCACACAGTTTCATAAAGAATTTCTCAAGATACCCAAGGATCATTTGTGTCTTGGCATCATTGCCTGCGATGTGGAAAATGTTATGTATCTTGCCCTTGATGAAGCTTCAAAAAAGGCCAATATCAAGGTTGTCTACAGTTCTGCTGCCTTCACAGGCCACTCCAATGCATGGGCAGATATCCGGGGCCAGGTAGTGGGCATGATTTCCGCTAAAAACCTTGAGGATGTCCGCAAGGGTCTGGAATATACCAGGTCTTTTATTGAAAAAGAAGCAGAGCTTTATACCTTTGATGAAGACAGATCTCTTCTTTGTTATGCCCATCTGATTCCAAGAGCCGGCAAATACTATCAGGAAAGATATGGCATTCCCCAGGGTATGGCAGCCGGCCACGTGGCCTGTTCCCCCCTTGAGAACACCTATGCCCTTGACAAGGCTTTAAAGGCCGGGAATACAAAGATCGCAGAGCTCTTTGAGATGCCTGTCAAGTCCAATATCGGAGGCGCTGTCCTTTATGGCAGCTATGCCGCCTGTAAATCATCCATAGACAGCTATATACAGGAAGTAGAATACTGTTTTCTTCATCCTTTGGATTAATTCTTTGGGAGGTATATATGAAAATCGTCCGAAAAGAGGCACATGTTATTGCCCAGAAAATTATAGCGGATATTTCGCCGGCTTTTGCAAAATGTTACAACCTGCCGGAAGATCATAAAAATGTGGCCTTTTTTTCCTGTACTAATGATGATGTGGCTTTTATAGCTGCGGACGATGCTACAAAAAAGGCAAATGTAACTGTCCGTCACGCTGCTACTTTTTATGGTGGGACCAAGGGGTCCTGGAGCAGGTACGGAGGATGTGTCTTTGTCATCATGTCCGGTCCCCGTGTAGAAGATGTAAAAAACGGATTGAGCTATGTCAATGATTTCGTGGAAAATCATTGTGAGCTGGGTCATTTTGACGGGATTCCCGCTTTCAGCGTCTACGCCCAGTGTGTGCCTAGAGTAGGCACCTATTACAGAGACCTCCTCGGCATTCCCGAGGGTTCTGCCTACGCCTACCTTCTTGGACCTTCCACAGAGTCAAATTATGCTTTGGACCAGGCCTTAAAATCAGGTGATGTAAAGCTGGCCCGTTACTGGTATCCTCCTGCAAAGATTAATTCCAGCGGAGGGATTGTATATGGCAGTGAGGCTGCCTGCCGGGCTGCTAAAGAAGCCTTTGTCGGGGGACTCCATTATGCCTTTGAGAATCCCTTACTGCTGCAGCCGGCTTTGTCAAATATGGAAAAGGCCTGAACTCTGCTTAAAAAAAATTATGGAAAGGCTTTGAAGTCTGCTTAAAGAACATATATGGGAAGAACCTGAACTCTACTTTAATAATAAATATGAAAATCCCTGATCTCTACATAAAAACAAAAAAAAGCAGGGCTGGAAGAATAGTGTATTCCAGCTCTGCTTTTTTGAGTCGATGATATTAGTTCCTGGTCCGGATAATCTTTAATGGATAATCTTTCACAGAGACTTTTTCCGGGATTATCTTTTCCAGATATTCTTGAATTTCTCCTTGGGAGAGTAGGAGGTGTGAAGCAGCTTTTCTGCGATCTCGCTTCCTGGCTCTCCAAGGAAGTCCTTGTAGAGCTTCTGGATCTGTGAGTTGTCACAGGATACACGGAGCTCTTTATACTTGTCCTCATCGTAGAGGGCTTTCATACGCAGGTCTTTGTAGGAATAGCCGATTCGTCCATGTTTCTTTCTTGCGGAAATGATGGACTGGCCGCCGCCGTTGATACAGCCGCCGGGACATCCCATAACCTCAATGAAG
>CAMOZD010000185.1 GCA_946630645.1 uncultured Lachnospiraceae bacterium | reverse complement strand
CTGCATGTCCTTTACAGACAGACCGGCTGCGATCCTCAAGTTGTCGATGTTTTGTCCGGTTGCGACAGTGTCAACGAATGGGATCTCGAACATTTCGCACCTCCTATGTACCGGCAGCACCGGCACAAGGGGTGCCGTTTATGCTGCTGTTTTTCTTTCTTTTCTTTTAAAATATGGTTCTATTGTCTCCCCTGACGGGAGCAGGATTGTATTACTGTGATCTCGTAAATATCTCTTCATATAATGTTTCTCCACAATCGATAGTTCTCAGGCTCATTCCATAAAAAAACCGCCTGTCTTTCCGGACAAGCGGTAATCTCAGCATCATTGCTGCAATATGTCTGTTTATTCCAGTATACGTATAGATACACCTGGTCCCAGACATCCACTTGATCCGTCCTTATTAAGGCATGCAGAAATAAGCCATTCAGCTTTATCGGCTGAGGGCATGATTATCCCCTGAAGATCATACGGGCGATTTAAAGTTTTGTTGCTGTTCGTATGTCTCTGCAGCATTGCCTTTCCTTTCCGGACTGTGGTCCTGATTTATTCCAATGCCTAATATAACATGCAAAAAGGCATTTGTCATTATACTTCTGGTATAATAATCTCTTTATGACAAGGGATACCGATTACTGGAGATCACAATCTCCTTCCCCTGGCATAATACGGTCTCGAAGATCAACTCATAGATTTCCTTGGATTAATAAACTCTTGTAATTCTTGCGGTCTGACCAGATATCCTTTTTTATTGACAGCCCCCAGGGATTGATAATCGTTCTTATAGTAGTCTCAAGACGGTTATAGGACTGTGCCTTCAACTGGTTTTTCTTAACATTCCGCAGCCAGTAATATATTTCTGTTTTTTAAGTGTCCGAAGGTCCTTTACTACAGCCGGTTTTCTTTATATCCTCCTCCACTTTATACACACTTCTATACCATCAAATTTGATTTGTTCATCAATTATCCAAGCGTTACATCGAGCACCATCATCAGAACAAAACCCAAGGAAAAAGCGATTGTTCCGAGGTTGGAATGTGTTCCTTCAGACATCTCCGGTATCAGCTCTTCCACAACGACATACATCATGGCTCCGGCAGCAAAAGCCAGGAGATAAGGCATGACCGGCACCACAGTTCCTGCTGCCAGAATGGTGATCAATGCTGCTGCCGGTTCAACAGCACCGGACAAGACGCCAAACAGGAAGGTTCGCCCTTTGTCCATTCCCTCTGCACGCAAAGGCATGGAAACAATAGCACCTTCCGGGAAGTTCTGGATTGCAATGCCTAAAGCCAGTGTCAATGCTCCTGCCGAACTGATTCCCGCACTTCCGGATAAGAAACCCGCATACACAACACCGACCGCCATCCCTTCTGGTATATTATGCAGTGTCACAGCGAGGATCAGCTTTGTCGTGCGTTTCAGGCCAGATTTCGGGCCTTCCTCCTGTTTGTCGAAGTGCATATGCGGAGTAACTTCATCCAGCAACAGGAGAAAGCCAACACCGATCAGAAAGCCAAGGGCTGCCGGAACAGACGAGAAAGCTCCCATCGCTTCACTGCTTTCCAAGGCAGGTTGAAGAAGGCTCCAGAAAGAGGCTGCCACCATAACTCCTGCAGCAAAGCCTGTAAGAATCTTCTGGATGTTCTCCGAAATATTCTTTTTCAGAATGAATACCATAGCTGCACCAAGACTGGTACCCGCAAAAGGAATGAAAATCCCCAGAATAGTCTCCGCTGTCATGTTTCTTCCACCTTAATCATTTAATAAACCGTGATTCCAGCAACTCTTTTCCTTCATAATAATCCTCTTTTCTTTGATGGATTACAGACTATATGCCACAACAGTTAGTTATATCTAACCATAATTTATTATATTCTACGCAAGGAAGAAAATCAAGAGGAAAGACGCATAGGATTTATTACCGTAGGATTTATTACATGCAAGACTCCCCTTATAGAAGATGGAGTCTTCTCCCATCCCGGGATCATCCCGCAGACAACTCCGTACATCCTGTCTCAGGTCACTTATATGGTCATTTATCCGACCATTTTCCTGGCCAGATAATGACAACTTATTTCAGCCAATCCTTGAAAACTCTATTTTGAAGTCCGTGTCAGCATTTTCGTATTTGATTTCGACCCGCCAGCGGATGTTTTTGATGATGTACCCGAGCCCATAAACAAACAATGGTTATAATTATATTTTGCAGCAGAAATGCAGCCATACAATTTCTGTTCAACAATCCGGTAAGCTCATCAGGAATCCAGTCTGGCAGCCCTGGTCTCTATTAACTGAATCAGTGTATCCTTCATATCCTGAGGCAGTAAAGACTCATGAATCTGTTTCATCCATTTTGGAAGGAGACTGATCATCTTTCGGATCATATTTTCGGCTGCTTTCCTGGATATCCCTGCGTTTTCGGCAAAAATGAAGAAGTCATTACGCCTCAGGTTTTTCTTCTTACCTCTCATGGTCAGGGCAAATTCCTCCTGATCTTCTGGCATTATAACATTTACCGGAAGCAGATCATAGGCCGGTGACAGCACATATACACCACTATTCGGGTGAACTTCAATAAGAGAAAAATTTTTTCAAATGCATATCTGAATTCCCTGTCAGAAAGCAGAAAACCAGACGCAGAAATAATTCTGACAAATCCAGTCCGACACGGGAAGAATACCGCTTGATCACCTTCACACAACGTTCATAAGACCCCCGGTATTTATCCTGAGTCAATCGCAGATCCAGCTGGCAGAAATCTTCCATTGCCAGCATCCTGATTTCATCACCGGTACGGCCGTATATCCGGTCCACCCGCCTGGTAAGATAGGCATATCCATTATTCATGTGTACCAGGGCATGGGGCACAACCGAGAGTCCTGATGAAGAAGCCATCTGCATTACCAGATGTTCTGCCTCCGGTAATGCACGAAATTCTGACACCTGGGGTTTGAGAATATATCCGGTTGGATAATCTATCATAGTCAGTCTGGGGCTGTGTTCCATTGAAAGATGCAAAGAGAGTTTCTTTTGCACACCTGGTACTGTAAGCCCCTTCTGTACAGCTTTATCTGCCAGCAAGGTTAATGTTTCATCCATTTATCTTATAAAGTTCGTTGCAAGTCTGGTTTCTTCCTGCCCCGGCAATGCGACTCCGTTTTTATCCCCGACTTCTTTCAATTTCAGAAGCCACGCCATATTTCTGCCAAGATAGCGCATGATCTGAAGTCCTTCTTCGTCCTGCTTTACTTCCTCCGGCGTGTTGCCGTGAACCATGTTCCAGTAACGGGAAGTGGCAATCGGCATCTGCTGATGGAAGAAATATTTATTCATCTGGTCAAGTGCCGACGTAGTTCCAGCCCGTCTTGCAGACACGACCGCGGCGGCAGGCTTGAAGCGGAACGGATGCGGTTTTTGCGAAGACGCCGAAAAAAACACCCTGTCCATGAAGCTCATCAGGCTCCCGTTCATGCCGGAATAATATACCGGTGAGCCGAAAATAAATCCGTCGTAGTCAGCTGCCAACGCTGTGAACTCATTCACCTTATCATCGAATACGCACTTTTGTTTCTTCGCGCACTGGAAACAACCGATGCATCCACCGATAGGCTTGTTGCCGATCCAGTAAACTGTCGTTTCTATGCCTTCCTCATTCAATGCGGATGCCACCTC
>CAMOZD010000184.1 GCA_946630645.1 uncultured Lachnospiraceae bacterium | reverse complement strand
CTGGTTGATCACCTCCAGGGGATCGATACCGTTACCCAGGGACTTACTCATCTTTCTTCCCAGTTCATCCCGGACCAGACCGTGAATCAGAACGTCCTTAAAGGGGGATACCCCTGTCTGCTCATAACCGGAAAATACCATACGGATTACCCAGAAGAAAATGATATCATATCCTGTTACCAGTACATCCGTCGGATAAAAATACTTGAGATCTTCCGTCTGCTCGGGCCAGCCCAGGGTAGAGAAGGGCCAGAGGGCGGAGCTGAACCAGGTATCCAGGGTATCCTCATCCTGGGTCAGGTGGCTGCAGCCACATTTGGGACAGGTCTTGGGCATGTCAGGGCTGACCGTGATCTCGCCGCACTCGTCACAGTAGTAGGCCGGAATCCGGTGACCCCACCAGAGCTGCCTGGAGATACACCAGTCCCTGATATTGTTAAGCCAGTGGAGATAGGTCCTGTCAAAATGCTCAGGCACAAAGCGAAGTTCCCCGTTTTTAACGGCTTCGATGGCCGGCTTGGCCAGCTCATCCATCTTTACAAACCACTGCTTCTTGACCATGGGCTCCACCGTCGTATGGCAGCGGTCATGGGTTCCCACATTGTGGTCATGCTTCTCTATTCTTACCAGATAGCCTTTCTCATCAAGCTCCTTTACCAGGGCGGCCCGGCAGTCATAGCGGTCCATTCCCTCGAACTTGCCGCCATTGGCATTGATGGTGCCATCATCGTTCATCACATTGATCTCTTCGAGATCGTGTCTCTTTCCTACTTCAAAATCATTGGGGTCATGGGCCGGGGTAATCTTTACGGCACCGGTACCGAACTCTTTATCCACATAGGTGTCGGCCACGATGGGGATCTCCCTGTTAACGATGGGCAGCAGGGCCATCTTACCAACCAGGTCCTTATAACGGTCATCCTCCGGATGAACGGCAATGGCCGTATCGCCCAGCATGGTCTCAGGCCTTGTGGTGGCAATCTCAATCACCTGGTCCGTCCCTATGATCGGATAGTTGATATGCCAGAAATAGCCTTCCTGGTCTTCGTACTCCACCTCAGCGTCAGAGATGGATGTCTGACATACGGGACACCAGTTGATAATACGGGATCCCCTGTAAATATAACCCTTCTTATAAAGGCGGATAAATACTTCCTGGACTGCCTTGGAGCAGCCCTCATCCAGGGTAAATCTCTCCCTGTCCCAGTCGGCGGAAGAGCCCAGCTTCTTCAGCTGGCTGACGATACGTCCGCCGTATTCTTCCCGCCATTCCCAGGTCCGCTTGAGGAAGCCTTCTCTGCCCAGCTCCTCCTTGTCGATACCTTCTTCTTTCAATTTATCGGTAACCTTCACCTCAGTGGCTATGCTGGCATGGTCCGTCCCCGGCTGCCATAAAGCATTGTAGCCCTGCATACGCTTAAACCGGATCAGAATATCCTGAAGCGTGTTATCCAGGGCATGACCCATGTGAAGCTGGCCCGTGATATTGGGCGGCGGCATCACAATGGTGAAGGGTTTTTTACTTCTGTCTACTTCGGCGTGGAAATACTTCTTTTCCATCCATTTTTCATAAAGCCTGTCCTCAATCTCTGCCGGATTGTAGGTTTTGCTCATTTCAGTCGCCATAGCTGTTTATTCCTCCTGAATCTACTTGCACATAAAGGCGCACTCTATATAGTATAACTATTTTTGCCATTTGTCACGCAAAATAGTCACAAATATGAAAAATCTTTCTATGGTTTTTCCCTGCTCATAGTCTTATAAGCTCACTGCGGAACTGTCTCTGCATGGTCCTGACCTGTTTTTCTCTCTTGATCCTGGCTTCTTCCTCTCTGCCGCTTCCTGCCATGAACTGCAGCCGCCGGCAGGCCCCGCTCATGTCACTGTGGCGGAACTCTTCCAGGAACATCTGTCTTTTAGGCCGGAAAGACTCCAGGAGTATATCCGGCACCTCTAAAGACCGGATCTCCTCATCCGCCTTCTCTTCCCCTTCCAGGAAACAGACAGACATATAATAATAGAAAAGGCTCTTCTCCTCTTCCAGCTTCTGGTAGGCCTTGAGGAAATCCAGGCCCGCATCCTGGAAGCGGAACAGTCGCATCCGGGCGGCTCCCATATTATGGCAGATCTCCCCGGCCTCCTTGTCACTAATCTCGGGACAGGCCAGAGCCTTGCCATAATAGTCTATGGCCGCAGAGGCCCTTCTGTTCTCCATCATCAGGTCACCCATCATCTTGAGCTGCAGGTGGGAGGGGGCATTCTTCAGGCTCCGGTACTCATCCAGGATCTCCCGGATCTCCTCCTCATGAAAATAGCTGCCCTCCCGGAAAAGGGCGGCAAAATATTTCATCTGGTCCCGCTCAGGATTATTCAGCTTTGACAGTGTCTTAGCCAGCTTATCAAGGCCCAGCTCCTCCTTCATAAAAAGCAGGAGTTCCTCGTCCGGGAGGCTGTCCAGATAGCAGATCATATGCTGGCTGAGATAGTAGCAGATTTCCTCATAGGAGTATACCAAAACCCCCGTCTCAGGAAAACGGTAGGGATTGTCTCCCAGACGGCCGGTACATATTAATGTCTCCCTCATGGTCTACCTCCCTTTAAGAAATCAGGGAAAAGGGAAATACCGTGACAATTCCCGTTCCCGGATACATTTTACCAAATCCCAGATCCTCAAGAAGAATCACTCCGTCATTCTGGGAATTAAATCTTACAGATACTCTCATCCTGGTGGTTTTGGGCGGCCGCTCCGGCAGATTTCTGATCTCACAGACAGCCCCCTCCATCTCATTGGCCCAGGTGTTATGATAGAAAAATTCTATTTTCTTACTCTTGTCCAGTATAATATCCACAAAGCCCCTGGTATTGTACCACTCCCGTCCGATGGAAGTAATGGGGACATAGGATGGTTTTCCTCCCTCTGAGGACACGATGCCTATGGTGTGGTAGACCATTTCCGGTCCATCCATCAGAATCATGCCATCATCCATCAGGGGGATGGTATTCTGGCCTAGAAGACAGGCTCCGTTGGCATAGAGGTTCTGACCCAGGAATACCCGTCTGCCGGAGCAGAGATAGGTCAGGGTTTTCTTCATCCAGTTACCCTCAAAACCAGAGCCGGTAAGAAAGATGATATTGGCAGGATTCTGTACCAGAAAATGTCTCATCATCTTGCTGAACTTCTGGTCCTGCTCCGGATCCCCGCTCTTTATGCCATACTCCTCCAGGTCGACCTCTTTCATGACCGCCCGGTAAGCCTTCTGCCTGGCCCGGCGGATCTGGTCGATCAGAATATAGCGAAGGCTGCCGCCTTCATACTCCATCAGCAGGGTGTTCCTGTCCCATATCATTCTTTCCTGGTGGAAAACATATTCTACAAAGGCACGGAATCTGGTGATAATCCTGGCCTCCCCCTTCACTTCCTCCGGCAGGAGGGCAATCAGTCTTTCCCGATTGTCAACGGAAGGGTCCTCCATGGCAAAAAACACAGACGAGAAGTCACTCCAATTAATCTGGTTTAATTCCATGTATTTCTCCAGAAGACTCATGCCGGCCTCGATATAATCCTGGCTGTCCCCGGCGTCGAAAGGAAAACACTCCTCCGAGATCTCCTCTCTGTCCTCGTAATGGATGCTGAGAGACACCGAGGCCGGCCCAAGGTCAATGCCTGCCAGACATTTT
>CAMOZD010000183.1 GCA_946630645.1 uncultured Lachnospiraceae bacterium | reverse complement strand
AGAACGGGACAGACGCTATTATCGTCTGCGGTACTACCGGTGAGGCTTCCACACTGAACCATCCGGAGCATATCAATGTGATCAAGTACTGCGTGGACCGGGTGAATAAGAGGATTCCGGTCATTGCCGGAACAGGCTCCAATGATACTCACACAGCTGTGTATCTTACCACGGCCGCTGAGGAAGCGGGAGCTGACGGTGCCCTGATTGTGACACCCTACTATAACAAGGCTACCCAGAAGGGTCTGATCGAGCATTTCAGCCACATTGCCGGCAAGACAGATCTTCCTATTATTCTGTATAATATTCCCGGACGTACCGGCTGTAAGCTGGAGTCCAAGACCATTGCCAGACTTTTCAAAGAAGTGGACAATATCGTCGCTGTAAAGGAAGCCACGGGAGATATCGCTTTCGCAACCCAGATATTGTATGACACCCAGGGAGATATTGATATTTATTCCGGCAATGATGACATGATTGTACCCATGCTGTCCATTGGAGGTAAGGGCGTTATATCAGTCCTTTCCAACATAGCGCCTAAGGCTACCCATGATATCTGTGCTGAGTTCTTTGCAGGTAATGTTGAGAAGAGCCGTGAACTGCAGCTCTACTACTTTGAATTGATCAAGGCCCTCTTCTGTGAGGTGAATCCGATTCCTGTTAAGAAGGCCATTGAGCTTATGGGCTTCTTCGGACCCCATCTGAGACGTCCTCTGACAGAGATGGAGCCGGAGACTACTGAGAGACTTAAAAAGGCCATGATCGACACAGGCATTCTGAAATAAGCCTGAAGGCAGGAGGTTACCCGGATGATTAATGTTTTATTATATGGATGTAATGGTCATATGGGACATGTGATCTCAGACCTGATCGCGGATATGAAGGATGTCCAGGTGGCAGCCGGTGTGGATCCTTATGGGGACAGCCAGACAGCCTTTCCTGTATTCCGGTCCTTAGATGACTGCGATGTCGAGACGGATGTGATTATTGACTTCTCCTCAGCTGCCGCTGTGGACAGTGTCATTGATTATGCCGCCAGCCATAAGGTTCCCCTGGTAGAATGTACTACCGGCCTCAGTGAAGACCAGATTGCCCACTTAGAGAAGACCAGCCAGTCTGTTGCCATTCTCCGGTCGGCAAATATGTCCCTGGGCATCAATACCCTGATGAAGCTGCTGCAGACGGCGGCAAGGATTCTGGGAGATGCCGGCTTTGACATCGATATTGTAGAGAAGCATCACCGCAGAAAGCTGGACGCTCCTTCCGGAACGGCCCTGGCTCTAGCTGATGCCATCAATGAGGCGACTGACCAACGTTATAATTATGTTTACGACCGCAGCCAGAGAAGGGAACAGAGACCTTCCAACGAGATTGGAATATCCGCTGTCCGGGGCGGAACCATTGTGGGAGTCCACGATGTGATTTTTGCCGGTACGGACGAGGTGGTGGAGATCAGTCATACGGCTTACTCCCGCGCCGTTTTTGGCAAGGGTGCCATTGAGGCGGCCAGGTTCCTGGCCGGCAAACCGGCAGGACTCTACAATATGAGTCATGTCATCGATGGTAAATAAAAGATAAATAAGTATTTTTCATAGAAAATGAGAGATCTCCGGATCTCTCATTTTTATGGGCAGGACATTTCCCGGCAACTGACCGCTATAAGCAGATCTGGCCCTGGAAGGGTCCTGCAGGAATTGGGCCGCCGGCCTAAGCTTGCCGGCAAAGGCTGGTAGGGAGGAGATCAATGAAAGCAGTAATACAGAGGGTATCGAGAGCATCCGTTTCTGTGGACGGGCAGGTGACCGGCCAGATTGGCCGGGGACTTCTTCTTTTTCTGGGTGTGGCCCAGGGGGATGAGGATGGGGATCTTAAAAAGCTTTTGCGCAAGGTGATCGGTCTTCGCATTTTTGATGACGACCAGGGAAAGACCAACCTTTCCCTCCAGGATGTGGATGGGGAATTACTGGTGGTATCCCAGTTTACCCTTCTGGCTGACTGTAAAAAGGGCAGGAGACCCAGCTTTGTCAAAGCCGGGGACCCGGCCCGGGCCCAGGAGATGTACGAGGCCTTTATCCGGGAGAGCCGGCAGATGGTCAGACGGGTACAGCATGGAGTATTTGGTGCGGTCATGGAAGTGGAGCTTTGTAATGACGGCCCCTTTACCATCGTCCTTGACAGCAGGGACCTGTAGATGGGAGCTGGCCTGTTGAAAGAGCCTTTGGTAAAAATTGCCTGATAAAGCCTGCAAGCAGGTTTACAGGGGCAGTTATGAATAATCTGATGAAAAAACTTGCAATAAACAGGGGTCATACTATATAATAGTCCTTGGTGTATACAGACGATAACTCCCCCATGAAAGGAGCTCCTATTATGGAAAGAATAAAGATGACCACCCCCCTTGTCGAGATGGATGGAGATGAGATGACAAGAATCCTCTGGAAGATGATCAAGGACGAGCTGCTGCTCCCCTTTATCGATCTCAAGACGGAGTATTATGATCTCGGTCTCAAGTACAGGGATGAGACGGGGGACCAGGTCACTATAGATTCCGCCCTTGCCGCTAAGAAATACGGTGTTGCGGTGAAATGTGCCACGATCACACCCAATGCTGCCCGGGTGGAGGAATATAATCTGAAAGAGATGTACAAGAGTCCTAACGGTACCATCCGTGCCATCCTGGACGGTACAGTTTTCCGGGCTCCCATTGTCGTAAAAGGGATTGACCCCACAGTCAGGACCTGGAAGAAGCCCATCACCATCGCAAGACATGCCTACGGTGATGTCTACAAGGCTTCCGAGATGAAGATTCCCGGTCCCGGTAAGGCAGAGATCGTCTTTACCGCGGAGGACGGCAGCGAGATGAGAGAACTGATTCATGACTTTGACGGTCCCGGTATCGTCCAGGGGATGCATAACCTCTTCTCCTCCATTGAAAGCTTTGCCCGGTCCTGCTTTAATTATGCTTTGGAGACAGGCCAGGACCTCTGGTTCTCCTCCAAGGATACGATTTCCAAGAAATATGACCACAGCTTCAAGGATATTTTCCAGGATATCTTTGACCGGGAATACAAGGACAAGTTTGACCAGGCCGGCATAGAGTATTTCTATACTCTGATCGACGACGCCGTAGCCCGGGTAATCCGGTCTGAAGGCGGCTATATCTGGGCCTGCAAGAACTACGACGGTGACGTCATGAGCGACATGGTAGCAACAGCCTTCGGGTCCCTGGCCATGATGACCTCTGTTCTGGTGGCTCCCGACGGAACCACAGAGTATGAGGCGGCCCACGGCACAGTCCAGAGACACTACTACAAGCACCTGAATGGGGAGGAGACCTCCACCAATTCCGTGGCAACTATCTTTGCCTGGACAGGAGCCCTCCGCAAGAGAGGACGGCTGGACGGCATAGACGCCCTGGCAGATTTTGCCGACAAGCTGGAGAAGGCCACCATCGACACCATTGAAGGCGGAACTATGACTAAGGACCTGGCCCTGATCACAACCCTTGAAAAGGTAAATGCGGTTAACAGCCAGGACTTTATCAAAGCCATCCGGACCAACCTGGAAGCAATACTATAAAAGGATATATAAAACCATAGTATACTGTCACAGTATACTGTGGTTTTCCTATGTCCCAGGTCCGTCAGACAGGTATGAATTATATATTATTCCCAAAAAAAATATTTCAGTTGATATTCATC
>CAMOZD010000182.1 GCA_946630645.1 uncultured Lachnospiraceae bacterium | reverse complement strand
GAGGCATACCGCCAGGCATAAGCATCGCCAGCCCATTAAAAAAAGCCGGGAAAGCAGGCTGCTTCCCCAGCGTATAGATCCTGATCAGACAGGCTGCGCCAGCAGCCCACTCTCTCTGATCAGGATTTTTTATGGTCTTTTTTCAGAAAATCATTCCTCCTACTCCTGGCAGTGTCCCTTGGCTTTGATAACCCAGATCACGTCATCGACACAGGTCTCACAAGTCTCCAGGCTCTCAGCCTCAACCATAACCCGGATTACCGGCTCGGTACCGCTCTCACGGACCAGAATCCTTCCGGTGTCTCCCAGCTTGTCGGCAACCTTTTTCACCTCGGCCTGGACGTCCGGATCATTCTGGGCCTCCGGTTTACTCTTGACACGGATATTCTTGAGCACCTGGGGATAGATCTTTACCGGGGAGGCCAGGGTATGAAGGCTGGATTTGGACTCCAGCATAACCTCCATCATCTTGATGGCTGTCAGGATACCGTCTCCTGTTGTAGCATACTTGCTGAAGATGATATGGCCAGACTGCTCTCCGCCGATACGGTGTTTATTCTTAACCATATTTTCATAGACATACTTGTCTCCTACGGCCGTCTTTTCATAGTTAATGCCGGCCTCATCAAAAGCCTTGTAGAGACCGAAATTCGACATGATCGTAGTGACTACCGTATTATTATCCAGCTGGCCGTGGTCCTTGAGATATTTGCCGTAAATGTAGAGAATCAGATCCCCATCCACAACCATTCCGGTCTCGTCCACAGCAATACAGCGGTCCGCGTCACCGTCGAAAGCAAAACCGGCATCCAGTTTGTTTTCAATGACAAACTTCTGCAGGACTTCAATATGGGTGGAACCGGCATTCATGTTGATGTTGGTTCCGTCAGGGTCTGCATTAATCACATAAGTTTTAGCTCCCAGGGCATCAAAGACACTCTTGGCAATCATCCAGGCACTGCCGTTGGCACAATCCAGTCCGATCTTTTTATCCTTGTAAGACCGGGTAGCCAGGGAGATCAGGTAGCCGATATACCGGTTCCTTCCCATGGCATAATCCACGGTTCTTCCAATCTTGTCCCCCACTGCCAGGGGAATCTCCAGCTTATCGTCAATATAATCCTCAATCTTTAAGATGGTATTCTCATCCATCTTCTGTCCCTTGGAATTAATCAGCTTGATTCCGTTATCATAGAAGGGATTATGGCTGGCGGAAATCATGATTCCACAGTCAAAACCCTCTGTACGAACCACGTAGGAAACACTGGGAGTGGTCGTCACATGGAGCAGGTAGGCATCTGCCCCCGAGGCCGTCAGACCTGCCACCAAAGCATACTCAAACATATAGCTGGACCTTCTGGTATCTTTACCAATTACCACTCTGCAGCCTTTTTTATTTTTAAAATACCAACCGATAAAACGTCCAACCTTAAATGCGTGCTCCACAGTCAGCTTAACGTTTGCCTCACCGCGAAAACCATCTGTTCCAAAATATTTTCCCATATTGTACTCCTTTATCTCTATTGATCTTCAGTCTCATGAATATATTCCCAAAGATACTCTATTTAACGAAATTGAGTGCCCATCCCAGAAGACAGGCACTCACTATTATAACAATTTGGGTTCAATTAATCTACAATAAAATTAAATTTGTTGATACTTTTTATTTACTCATGTCTGAGAGCAACGATAGGATCCAGATTGGAAGCCTTGACTGCCGGCAAGAGGCCAAATACGATGCCTATAATCATGGAAAATACTATGGCTACCACGATGGACGGATAACTGATGGCCACCCGGGCCCCCTCCATCTTGGACCAGACCTCGGCGGCCACGACCCCGGCAATGGTTCCCAGGATACCTCCGGTGGAAGTCAGAACCGCTGCCTCGGTCAGGAACTGGATCAGTATCTTATTCTTCCTTGCTCCGATGGCCTTCTTCAGACCAATCTCCCTTGTTCTCTCAGTGACGGATACCAGCATGATATTCATAACACCGATACCACCTACCAGAAGGGATATACCCGCAATCCAGATCAGCTGCTGGTTCGTGGAATTGGCCAGCTGCTGGGTCTTCTCTGCCGTCTTTGTCAAGTCCTCAGCCCTGTATTTTACATTGGCCGAATCCTTGATTCCCATATATTCATTGAGGAAGGAGGCTACGGATTTACCTACCTCTGTCATGGTATCCGTGGAATCTGCAAGGGCAATCACATTCTGAGGCTCATCGAACTGGGCCACCATGGGCCAGTCCACATCAGGAATCAGAACCACACCCTGGCTGCTTCTGCCACTGACGTAAGTATCGTAATCCTCCTCTGAATTAATCTCAGGGGCAAATTCCTTCGCCTGCTGGAAGACACCGACGATAGTAAAAATCTCTCCCTTGATATCCAGGGTCTTGCCAATGGGGTCTTCTGCCGGGAAAAGGCCTTCTGAAGCCACACTGTCTATGAGGGCCACCTTCCTGAAATTCGTGAAATCATCTTCGACCAGATTCCTGCCCTTGTAGATAATATTACCACTGGCATGAAGATAATGGGAATCACCACCCACCAGGGTTCCGTTCTGCAGCTGGGTCGAATTATAAAATATATCCTCGCTGCCTTCCCGGAAAACATATAAACTGGCGTCCAGCACATGATCCATCTCATTAACCTGGTCCCTGACATCAGAATCCAGGACCTTAAAACCCTTGGGAATTCCACCGTAGGCCATATCATAATTGAGGTCTCCACTCTCGGTTATCCTGATGTACACAGAATTGGTACCGGAACCGATCAGGTTCTCCTGGATCTTCTGGTTGGTACCATTGATGATAGATACAATGGCTATGATCGCCGCGATTCCTATAATGATACCGAGCATGGTCAGAAAGGAGCGCAATTTATGAGCCCAAACACTTTGAAAGGACTGTCTTACATTTTCAAACATGTCTTCGCCTCCTTAATAATCATATACTCCATAAACATCATCCTGGTCGGTATCAACTATTACCGTTTTCGCTCCTTCCACCATATCCTTGTCAGGATAAGGGAAGGCTATATAATCTTCATCAGTGAGTCCATCAAAAATCTCATAGTACTCTTCCACAGACTTACCTACCTTTACCACCTGTTTATGAAGAAGCTCATCTTTGCCCCTCTTAAAGACATAATAACTTCCCCCGTCAGACCTGACATACTTCTTTTCCAGGTAAAGGCCATTCTCTGCCTTACCCATGGAAACGGAGTCAAAGAGCACATAAACCTGGTCATTACTGTTGAGGCCTTCCGCGTTCTCCACGTAAGCCGTTACCGGATAGTAGGAACTATTTGGATTAGTTGCCATGCTGAAGGAGTAATCAGAATTATTCTCCGCTGAAGGATAGGGCGATACCTCTGTAACCTCAGCCTCATAGCTTTCCGATGTGGCCCAGGACTTGCAGACGATCCTGCCTCCCACCTGGACATCGTCAAGCTCCAGCTCATTGATCAGGAAATGTACAAACATTCCTGTTTTCGCCTTTACAATGATGGCCGGGCTATTATCGGTAGGAATGGTATCAAGGGTACAGGACTTGGTTACAGTTCCCTTGAATTTAGCCTTGATAGTCGCCTTTTCAATTTTAGCTTTATCTTCCTTGTATTTTATCTTTCCCTCAGCAATGGCCTTCTCTACTTCCCAGATCTCCTCTTCCTTCTCCTGGATCTCTTCCTTAAGCATGGATTCTGTC
>CAMOZD010000181.1 GCA_946630645.1 uncultured Lachnospiraceae bacterium | reverse complement strand
GGGAAGTACAGAAGAAAGAATGAAGAAAGCGGTCCCTCTTCAGGGAAGGCAGGCCAGGGAAGGCAGGTTCAGGGAAGCCGGCTGCATTGGAGACGGAGACTTTATCATAAAAGCTTTTTTAATAGGAACCGGATAATCGTGAACTGACATTATAGAGAAAAAAGGAGAAACAACATGGTACATTTTATCGGAGCCGGCCCCGGAGATCCGGAGCTGCTTACAATTAAGGGCAAGAAACTGATCGATCAGGCGGATGTGATTATTTACGCAGGTTCGCTTGTTAATAAAGAGGTCCTTGCAGGGGCAAAGGAAGGGGCTAAGATTTACAACAGCGCTTCCATGACCCTGGAAGAGGTTATCGATGTCATGAAAGAGGCAGACGAGAAGGACCTGGATGTGGCCAGAGTCCACACCGGAGACCCGGCTGTCTACGGCGCCCACAGGGAGCAGATGGACAGGCTTGACCAGCTGGGTATCGCCCATGAGGTGATTCCCGGAGTCAGCTCTTTTCTGGCAGTTGCAGCGGCCCTGCAGAAAGAGTATACCCTGCCGGGCATTTCCCAGACAGTCATTTTAACCAGGATGGAGGGCAGGACCCCCATGCCACCCAAGGAGAAGCTGCAGGATCTGGCTAAGCACAACTCCACCATGATCATCTTCCTCAGTGTGGGTATGATTGAGGAGTTGTCTGAGACCCTCCGCAAGGAGTATCGGGAGGATACACCGGTGGCTGTGGTTTACAAGGCTTCCTGGGAAGACCAGAAGATCGTCAGAGGTAATCTCATGAATATTGCGGACAAGGTTCATGAGGCAGGCATCACAAAGACAGCCCTTACTGTTGTGGGAGATTTCCTGGGTGATGAGTATGAGCTGTCCAAATTATATGATAAGACATTTACTCACGAATTCCGTAAGGCAAAAGAGTAAGTTTCGTGTCAGATAAAGGAGCTATGAGAAATGAGTATACAGGTTATCAGTGTTAGTCACAAAAACGCGCCCCTGCGGATCCGTGAGCTGTTTGCTTTTACAGAGGACCAGCAGAAACATATGATGGAGGCAGTGACTCAGCATATCGAGACACCGGAGTGTGTTGTTCTTTCCACCTGTAACCGTACGGAGATGTATGTGTACGCTGACTCAGACCGCAGCAGCCGGGTTTTCGGCATCATGGAGGATATCCTGCTGAAGGAAGCCGGGGCCAGCGATGAGGATGTGGGGGATTATTTCCTTTTCTACAATGGAAGGAGGGCGATCGACCACCTCTTTTCCGTGGCCACAGGTCTCGACTCCATGGTAGTGGGGGAGGACCAGATCTTAGGTCAGGTGAAGACGGCCCACAAGATGGCCAGGTCCCTGGGGACTACGGGCGTATATCTCAATACCTTTTTCCGTGACGCTGTCACGGCGGCTAAGAAAGTGAAGACCAAGACTGACCTGTCCAAAACTTCAGTATCCACGGCTACTCTGGCTGTGAAGATCGCAGAGGAAGAGCTGGGCAGTCTCAAAGATAAAAAGGTTATGATTATCGGAGCGACGGGAAGAATCGGAGGGATTGTCCTCATGAATATCCAGTCTCTCGGCCAGGCGGAGATTTATGTTACTACCAGAAATAATAAGATTATCCGTACCAAGCACGGGGATTCTGATTTCATCACCATCGATTACGATGACAGATATGATTATCTGGATGATATGGACGTAGTTATTTCAGCCACGGCGAGTCCCCACTACACCTTAAGCTATATCAAGATGAAGAATGCCATGGTTACACCCAGGAAGAGGGTATTTGTGGACCTGGCGGTCCCCATGGACATCGATGCCCGCATACAGAATCTGGAGGGAACCAGCTACTACAATATCGATGACTTCACCCGGATCGCTGAGGAGAATAATACCAAAAAGAAAATGGAAGCCAGGGCCGCTTACGGGATTCTGGAGGAGTATGAGCTTCAGTTTGAACAGTGGATGGTCTTCCAGCAATCCCTGCCCATCATGAGGAAGGCCAGGGATAACTTCATGAAGGTCGCAGAGGAAAAGGGTGAGCAGAAGGCCTTTGACCACCTCTTTTTCTGGGTGCGGGAAAATAATAATCCCGATGACCTGGAGGTATTTTTCCGCTGCCTCAACCACTGACAGGAACAGGGCTGAACAGGCAGGTCTGAAGGGCCGCAGCCAAGGCTGCAGATGCCTGGACCGGCAGAAAATGTAAAGACTGGTCCGGAAGGACAGGAAGGTCGGTCAGGCCGGGTCCTGAAGTCCAGGATTATTGGAACAGTATACAAAAGAAACGGTATACATAAAAAGCAGTATATTTTAAGAAGCAGTATATACAAGAACCATATATACAGGATATATAGGAGATTATTAAATGGGTAAATTATATGCAGTGGGCTTCGGCCCCGGTGGATATGATCACATGACAGCCAAGGCCATCGATGTCATTGAGAAGGCGGATATTATTACTGGCTATACCACCTATGTGGAGATGCTCAAAGAGTTTTTCCCGGACAAGGAGTACGTTTCTACTCCCATGACCAAGGAGATGGACCGCTGCCGTATGGCTATCGACCTGGCTGAAGAGGGAAAAACCGTGGCTATGGTCAGCTCCGGCGACAGTGGGATCTATGGTATGGCCGGCATCCTTTTGGAGATTGCCCGTGAGAAGAAATCTGATGTTGAGATTGAGACAGTGCCGGGTGTGACAGCAGCCAGTGCGGCAGCTTCCATTTTGGGTGCACCTCTCATGCACGATTTTACAGTCATCAGCTTAAGCGACCTGATGACACCATACAAACTTATTATGAAGCGTGTAGACTGCGCAGGTCAGGGAGATTTTATCGTCTGCCTCTATAATCCCAAGAGCAAGAAGCGGGCGGATTATGTGGAGAAGGCAGCAGAGATTCTCATGAAATACCGGGATCCCAAGACCCCTGTAGGTGTAGTCCGTCATGCAGGCCGGGCGGAGGAATCCTCCTACCTGACTACCCTTGACGCCGTCAAGGACGCACCCATTGATATGTTCAGCATCGTTATCATCGGCAATTCCAATACCTACGTTTCCGATGGCAAGATGATCACACCAAGAGGATATCAGGATAAATACGGTTTTGCCACGGAGGATTAATTTCCATGAAAAAGAAGATACGCATCGGTACGAGGAAAAGCATGCTGGCTTTGATTCAGACCGAGCTGGTTAAGACAAAAATAGAGGAAGCATTTCCCGGCCTTGAAGTGGAGATCGCCAAGATTGACACCAAGGGGGACCAGATGCTTGACCGGTCACTGACCTCCTTTGGGGGCAAGGGCGTCTTTACTGCTGAGCTGGAAGAAGAACTTCTGTCCGGCAAGGTGGATATCGCTGTTCACAGCGCCAAGGATATGCCCATGGAGTTTCCCGGGGGCCTGGGTATAGGAGCGGTCCTGGACCGGGCTGACGTGAGAGACACCTTCGTCACCACCACAGGAATCAAGCTGGCGGACCTGGCTCCCGGCAGTGTGGTGGGAACCAGCAGTCTGCGAAGAGAGCTGCAGGTAAAGGAGATCAACCCCAATGTCCAGATTAAGCTGCTGCGGGGAAATGTCCAGACCAGATTAAGAAAGCTGCGGGAAGGCCAGTTTGACGGTATCCTGCTGGCAGCGGCCGGAATCGAGCGGCTGGATTATCAGCAGGAGGAAGGTGTTTTTTACGAGTACCTGGATCCTGAAGACTTTCTGCCGG